>CAYSMQ010000019.1:0-24136 GCA_964432035.1 uncultured Ardenticatenaceae bacterium | reverse complement strand
CAACTTTCTGGATGACCTCATGGTCCTCAACGGCAGCGGCGTGGGCGGTGGCAGCCTGGTCTACGCCGGCACACACCTAGCGCCGCGCCCAGACTTCTACCGTGCGCCGGAGTGGGCCGAGCTAGCCGACTGGAAGGCAGAACTGGCGCCGCACTTCGCCACCGCCCGTCGCATGTTGGGCGTGACCCGCAATCCCTGCCGCTGGCCTGCCGACGAGGTCCTGCAAGAGATTGCCGGCGACATGGGACGCGAAGAAACATTCGTCTCTACGCCGGTGGCCATTTTCTTTGGAGAGCCGGGCCAGACGGTCGAGGATCCCTATTTCGGTGGAGAGGGCCCGCCGCGCAGCGGTTGCATCCATTGCGGCGGTTGCATGGTGGGATGCCGCCACAACGCCAAGAACTCCCTGGACAAGAATTATCTCTACTTCGCCGAAAAATACGGAGCAGAAGTACGCCCCGAATGCAACGTCGTGGACATCCGTCCCTTGCCCAATGAGGCCGGCGAGGGCCCACGTTATGAAGTGACTTACGAACGCGTGACGGACTGGCTACGGCGTCCAAAGGAGACCGTGCGCGCGCGCAACGTGGTGGTTAGCGCCGGCGTGCTGGGCACCGTGGCGCTGCTCTTGCGCTGCCGCGACGAACACAAGTCGCTGCCCAGACTCTCGCCGCAGTTAGGGCGTAAGGTGCGCAGCAATAGCGAAGCTCTGATGGGCGTGACGGCGCGCAGCGAGCACGCCAACTACTCGCAGGGCGTGGCCATTACCTCCCATTTCTGGGTAGACGAGGAGACGAGCGTGGAACCCGTACGTTTTCCGCGCGGCTCATCCCTGTTGAGACACCTGGGCTTGCCTCTGGTCAACACGGAGGGCGGGTTCTGGCGGCGGTTGGGCAGCTCGGCGCTGGCAGCCGCACGCCGTCCCTACGACCTGCTTAAAACGCGCCTGCTGCCAGATTGGGCGCGTGACAGTACAATTATCCTGGTCATGCAAAGCGTTGAGAATCGCATTCATTTGCAACGCGGACGCAGCCCCTGGACGCTCCTGCGCAAGGGTTTGGTCAGCGAGCGTGATCGCACCCTGCCCATACCGCCGGCAATCGACGCCGGGCGCCGGGTCGTTGAGCAATTCGCGCAGCGCATCGACGGAATTCCGCAATCGACGTTCCACGAAGTTATCCTAAACAAGCCGTCCACAGCACACATTCTGGGCGGCTGCGCCATCGCCGCCGATGAATCGGAGGGCGTGGTGGACGTGAACCACGAAGTGTTCAATTATCCGGGCCTGTACGTCGTCGACGGATCGGTTATTGCCGCCAACCTGGGCGTGAATCCAAGCCTGACCATTACCGCCATGGCCGAACGGGCCATGAGTCAGATTCCGGCGGCAGGCGCGGCCAAACGGTGATTAGATAAAGTAGCTGCCTCCTATGGAACAAAGCAACGTGCTTCCCTGTATCAATCCCGCCACGGGCGAACAGTTTGACGAAGTGGCGGCGGCGACGGTTCAAGATGTGACGCGCGCGCTGCAAGAGATGCGTGCCAGCTTCGAGATTTGGCGGCACAAAAGTGTGCGAGAGCGCGCCGATATTCTAAAAGGCTTGCAGCACGTCCTGGTGGAGCGCGCCGACGAGATTACGCGCGTGGTCAACCAGGATACGGGCAAGAGCCGCCAGGACGCGCTGGCGGAGCTGTTTCTGGTCGTGGATAAGCTGAAAACTTACCGTAAACTGGCGCCAAAATGGCTTGCCGACCGTCGCGTGTCGCCAGGAATCTATTTCTTCAAGCGCTACTATACCCGGCAGCGGCCTTTTGGCGTTGCCGCCGTCATCGGACCCTGGAATTATCCCCTAGATCTGACCATACCACCTCTATATTCCGCGCTGCTGGCGGGCAACACGGTGGTTCTCAAACCGTCGGAAGTGACGCCCGCCGTGGGCGCCCTCATCGAGGATCTGATCCAGAGCGTGCCGCATCTGGCGCCCTTCGTGCGCGTGCTGCACGGCGACGGCGAGGTGGGCGCCGCCCTGGTCAACGCCCGGCCCGACGTCGTCTTTCTGACCGGCTCCACGGAAACAGGGCGCAAGGTGGCGCGCGCCACGGCAGAAACGATGACGCCCTTTATCTGCGAATTGGGCGGCAAAGATCCCATGATCGTGCTCGACGACGCCGACCTCAACGCTGCCGCGCACTGGGGCGTGTGGGGCGCATTTTTCCACTCGGGGCAAAACTGCGTGGCCATCGAACGCGTTTACGTCATGGAGCAGGTCTACGACGCTTTTGTCGCCGCAGTCCTGGCCGAAATCGACCGTTTACAGCAAGGGTATACACCGGACGTGCACAACGCCAACGATCTGGGTCCGGTGACGTTCGAACGGCAGGTCGACATCATTAAGGACCATCTACAGGATGCCGTGGCCAAAGGCGCGCGCATCCTCGTTGGCGGCGAGTGTGAAGGTAACTTTATCGAGCCCACCGTCGTCGTCGATGTCAATCATCGCATGAAACTCATGCGCGACGAGACATTTGGGCCCGTGATGCCCATCATGGAGGTGAGCGATGAGCAAGAAGCGATCCGGCTGGCAAACGATAGCATCTACGGACTCAGCGCCTCGGTGTGGAGCGAGGACCAGGGGCGCGCGGAGCGGGTTGCTCAGGAACTGGAGGTTGGTTCGGTGGTGGTCAACGACACCATCGCCCACTACGCTGTGACACAGCTGCCCTTTGGCGGCGTCAAGCAATCGGGGACGGCGCGCACGCACGGGAAGGAGGACGTGCTGCAATTCACGCAGACGCGCGCCTATGCCGTCGGACGCACACCTGTTTCTCTGGACGTAGCAACACGCTTGCGGCAGCCCAACAACTACCACCTCATGCGCGCCATTTTCCACGCCCTTTTTGGCGTCACCTGGCGACAGCGCTTACGCGCCGCGCCGGACATGATGGAACATCTCGGCCGGGGACCTGGCAAAGCAACGTCGCCAGAGAAGAGAGATAGCGGGAAAGGCCGTTCGCTGGCGCTGGCGGGCGCGCTTACCGCCTTGCTTGCGTTCATTGTGGCAGCCCTGCGCGGGCGAAAGTAATGGGAGGGATCAGCAGGCCGGTTTTCTATTGGGAGCGACCGGCGTTGACCTCTTCGGCTTGTGTCTGCCACCACTGGCGCAGGTCGCGCATGCCCTGGGCGTTGATGCGGTGTCCCGCCTCGTACTCGTGATAGTCCAGATCGGCGCCCGCCAGATGCAGTGTGTGCGCGCAGGAGAGCGAACGCTCGTACGGAATGCGCTCGTCCTCTTTGCCCACGGCCATAAAGATAGGCATTTCTTCCAACGACCCGGCCGTGACGACGTCGTCACACTCCATGGGCAGAAAACCAACCAGCCCGGCGATACCCTGCACCAGTTCGGGGTGGTGCATGGCAACGGCATAGGCGGTTGCTGCGCCCTGACTAAACCCCATAAGATACAGGTTCTCCAGGTCTGCGCCATAGAGCTCGGGCAGCATGTGGATGAAGTCTACGACGGCGCCAACGGGCACGTCGAACTCGGGCAGCGCCGGCCATTCCTCTTTTTCGCGGATGCGCCAGGAGTAGCCGCCGGCCGGATCCTCTTTGATGGCGCGTGGCGCCACCTGCAGCCAGCCGTCTGGCACGGCACGGCCGAAGATCCACATCACATCTTCGTTTCCGCTGCGGCCGTGTAGCATGAGTACCGTGGGGTGGGGGCCCTCGCCGCTCGGCTGCTGAACGCGGTGCACCAGGCGCGCCCGTTCCACGGCGTCGCCGCTATCGATCAGACGTGGTTCGTTCTCGTTCATAAAGGTGTCTTATTCGTCTACAAAAGTCGATTGGTCGCCTATAAAAAAGGTGAGGTGGCCGAATGGCGGGCGCCATTCAAACCACCTCTGGGGGGGGAGCCACGATTACTATAGCATCCTCCCCTATAGGCGTCAATGGGAAATCACGGTTTCAAGGGTATAATAGGGTCCCTATCTGGAGACGAATATGCCTTTGATTGCCTCATTAACAGCCAGATGGCGGCCTCTTGTTCCTCTGCTCATTTTGGCTCTATTTTTGACAACCATACTCCCACCCGCCCAGGCACAAACAGAGCAGGACGCGCCCTTCCTGCTGAGCGGTTCGTTGCTCGATCCGCAGGGACAACCGGTGTCCGGCGCCCATGTAAGCGCCGAAGCGCCGGGGCAGACGGAGCCTCTGGCAGAGGCTGAAAGCCAGGACGATGGCGCCTGGACGCTTTCGCTTGCCACGGCGCCGGATGATTTGGCCCTTGTCTTCGAGCGGCCTCACTTTGAGCCTACCACAGTTCGGCTTAGTGCCGAAGCGTTGACCGACCTCAACGGCACCGGCACCTACAATATGGGCGAGCTGACCCTGGAACGGATGATCACGCCTGCATTTTGGGCAGCCACGCTGATTTTTGTGGTCGTCCTCTTGCTTATTGCCTTCGAGAAGTTGCACAGCACCACTGCTGCGTTAGCGGGTGTGTCTGCGATCTTCCTCTTGACCTTCATCGGCGAGGCCTTTGACGAACGCTTTTACATCTTCAGCTTCGAGCGCGCGCTGGAGTACATCAATTGGGAAGTGATTTTTCTGGTCATGGCCATGATGATCATTGTGGCCATCATCGAACGCACGGGCATTTTCCAGTGGATGGCCTTCCAATCTTACCGGCTTAGCGGCGGTCGTTCCTGGTTACTCGTGCTTATTCTGATGTTGGTCACGGCCGTCGCCTCTGCTCTGCTCGACAACTTCACCACCATGTTGTTGATGACGCCCATCAGTCTGCAGATTGGCCTGGCGCTTGGCATCAACCCTCTGGCGCTCATTATTCCCGAAGTACTGGCCTCCAACGTGGGCGGCATTACCACCCTTATCGGCACCCCGACCAACATTCTTATTGGCGCCTACGCCGACATCGGTTTTAGCGATTTTCTCATCAACCAGACCGCCGGCGTGCTCCTGGCCCTGGCGCTAATGGGCGGGTACGTCCTCTATCACTACCGCGCCGAGTGGCGTAAGGTCAGCGGCGGCATTTCGCCTCGTCTTTATGCGCGGTTAGAGGAAAACGCCGAAATTGAAGATGCGTCCGCTTTGGCGCGCTCGGGACTCGTCTTCGTGTTGGTGTTGGCCGGCTTCATCGTGGGCGAGCAGTTCCACATCGTCCCTGCCGTACCGGCCCTCATAGGCGCCACCGTGCTCTTGATCTGGCTCAAGCCGGACGTGCACGCCATGATCAAAGCCGTCGACTGGACCACGCTGGTCTTCTTTATGGCGCTGTTCATGGTCGTTGGCGCCGTGCAGGAGGTCGGTCTAATCAGCGCTATCGCCACCCAGATCAGCACAATCGTAGGACAGAGCCTGGCGTTGGGTCTCTTTTTCATGGTCTTTGGCGTGGGTACCCTCTCGCTGGTCATTGCCAACATCCCCCTGGCGGCCTCCATGTTGCCTGTGGCCGAGTTCCTAACCGGTTCGATCCCCGGCGCGCAGAGCAAGGCACTATACTACGGTCTGTCCATGGGCGCCGCGATGGGCGGCAACGGTTTTCTCATCGGCGCGGAGGCAAACCTGGTGACGGCTGGCATTACTGCGCAGGCCGGCTCGCCCATCTCATTTCAAGAATTCATGCGCATCGGTCTGCCCGTCACCTACCTGACGCTGACAGCCGGTTTTCTATGGCTCATCATACGCTTCGTCCTGGGAGCATAATTTTCGTCGGAGGTAACTAATGGCCACCATTCTCTATCCAACACGCGGCGGCCCGTCCAGCTACCCCAACCAGGATCTGGCTATCTCCCTGGCCCGCGAGCGCGACGCGAAGTTAATATTCATGTACGTGTCAGACGTGCGTTTTTTAGACCGGGTGGCGTCGCCCGTCCTGGTAGACGTTGAGGCCGAGCTCGACGAATTGGGCGAGTTCATGCTGACGATGGCACAGGATAAGGCCGAGCGCGCAGGCGTAACGGCCGAAATAGCCGTACGCCGCGGCGTGTTCCGCGATGCGCTGAAGGAGATGATCACGGAACACGACATAGGTACCGTCATTCTAGGCAGTTCAGAGGAAGATGCGGGCCTGACGTCACATGCTTACCTGGAAATGTTGGCCGAGCTGTTGCGACGGGAGGCGGGCTTACAGGAAATGATCATCGCGCACGAGGGTGAGATTCTTGAGACGTACTATGAATAGCTATGGAAGAAGGCGCTTCGCCGTTGACAATCAAACGCCCTCTGGTAGAATAGGCGCAACGTATCCCCCTCCCCGGGGGGTTGGGTAACGAGGAAGGATAGTATGGACGACGCAATGCGCGAAAACGTACAGCGCCGCTTAGCAAGCGCGGCGGGGCATCTGAAGGGCATCGAACGTATGGTGGGCGAGGACACCTACTGCATCGACGTCATCCAACAGGTGCAGGCTGTTCAGGCAGCGCTGAATAAGATCAACACCATGATCCTGGACAACCACCTGCATACCTGTGTGACCACGGCTATTCGCGGCGATGATCCTGACGAACGGGAGCAGGTGCTCAAAGAAGTGACCAACGTTTTCGCCGTGCACGGCAAGCGTTAACGAGTTGGCGTAGCCATCTGCCGCGCCAGCACCGCGCCAAAAGCGGCGTTGACCAGCGGCAGGAAGGGCCGGGGGCAAGCAGGCACAGCGATAACAATACTGGCCTGTACGTCTCGAAGGGTGGGAGCTTCTTCATTGCCTTGCGGCGTAAGCAGGATAACGGGCGCGTTGCGCGTGCGGTAGACCTGCGTATCTACCAGCGCCGCCGCCTGGAAAAGGGGATCCGTTGCCAGAATGATAATCAGCGTGTCATGCTCGGCATCGCCGCCGCCTACCGTCGCCAGCGGCCCATGCCAGGCCGAATCCGTATATAATTCTTCAGCCACAAAGCCACGCATGCGCAAGGAACGCGCCATACTGGCAGCCGCCGCGTAATCCTGCCCGCCGCCTATGATCTGAACTTTGTCGTAGCCCACCCGCAGATAGGGCGCCAGCGCATCTGTCACCTTTGTAGCCAGCGCAGGGTCAGAGAGCACCTCGTCTACAAGGAGCGGCATTTGCGCCAGTCCCCGCTCCCAGGCCGTGACGTCCTGGCCCCGACGCCGGGCCAGCCGAATGGCGAGCCCTGTCAGATAAACGGCATTGAGCAATTCTAGCTGTAGCGGCGACATATCGCCGGGAAGCGCCACTGTGTGCGCGTCACGCAACGAGAGCACGGCGCCGGCGCGCACGATTTTTAGCCAGGCCGTATCTGGCGCAGGTTGGTGAAGGCTACTGATAAAGCGCCGGTAGACGACGAGATCGATGCCCAATAGCTCCTGCCAGGCAGCGGCAGCCATATGCGCGCCGTTTTCGGTGGCTTCCGTGTCACAGATCACGAGCAAATGGCGCTCGTCCGTCAAATCAAGACGCTCGGGAAGGGGATCGCCGAGCACGCTTAGCGCCGCGCGTAGGGCGACGGTGGCGGCAAATGCGGCGCGCGTAGGTGCGCCCTTACGCGCATCCCACGCTACCGGGGTGCTGCGGCTTTGCGCAAACTGCGCCAGCGTAATGTTCCGTAGCTCGGGACGCGCCTCGACGGCGCTGCGGCGTTCGGCGCCCGTGGTGGTCACCGACTTGGCCAGGTTACGCGGACTATCGATCTCGGCCGGAGACAGCTGGCGAGCATAGGCCAGGGCCACGGCAAAGTCGAAAAAGAAGGGCGCGTCGAGCAGCGGTTGCAGGTGTGGGGACAGCTGCGGCGTCTCGAAGACGGCCGTATTGGGCATGTCTCGCCACTCGGAGACAAAGGCGTGGGGGGTGGTGTGGATGACGCAGAATAGATCCAGCCCCTTTAAATAGGCAATAAGCGGGCGCGCCTCGGCATGCGCCTGGGGTGATGTAACGTTAAAGACGAAGAGCGGGCGCGCCGCGTCTGTGTCCACGAGCGCGGCGCGTTCGATTAACGGGCGCAGACTGGTAGCGTGGAAGTCGAGCGCCAGGCCCACGACCTGCGCCAATTCCTCTATTTTCAGCTCCCCTTCCAAGTCGATAGGAGAGGCACCGACGACGACCACCTTGTTGTACCGACGGCAGCGATGGGCAACCTCGCGGATGCGTTCCCGTCGCTCTTCGTCAGATATCAGCCGGCGCACGTGCCGCGGAGCGACGAGACTCAGCTCGTCGAGTAGGGCGCTGCGGTTGGCCAACCCGGCGGTCTCGGTTGTTTCAGGCTCCTCCCGTCCCTCGCCACCGTTCAGTTCGGCAAGGCGCAAGGCCAGAAGGCTAAGCGTCATCAAGATGGCCTGGAAGCCCTTGACGGTAGCCACAGAGACTTCGACGCCCGATCGCACGTCCAGCACGCCGCCGCTGGCGGCGGCGCGACGGCCCAGGTCACTCTGGGCGCGTCCTGTAATCGCCAGGCGTAACAGGCCCAGCTCCGCCAACAGCGCGTCCACCTTCAACAAAGAATCTGTGGTGCCTGACCAGGAGATCTCAATGGCCAGATCGTGCGCCGGATCGAGCGCGATGCCCAGGTTTAGTAGTTCCACAGGTCGGTAGACGTTAATCGTCAGCTGTGGCAAGAGCGCGCGAAAGAGAGGCGCGGCGGTCTGCGCATCTCGCCACGAGCTGCCCTCTCCCAGCAACAAGATCCGTTGCAATCCGGACAGATCCTGCCCAAAGCGCGCCTGCAGATGGGTCACGTTCAAGCCGGGCCAGGAGAGCGCACCCTCTTGCCAGGTGCTATCCACGTTCACACCCTGTTCGCCCACGTAGCTGCGCACGAGTCCGTCAAGAACGTCCGGAATCTCGGCAATGTGGCTCTCGATGTAAGTGTCAAAGCCGCCCTTGCCGACCATGGTCGGATCCAGGGCCAGCCGCCTGGCTTTGACCGAGAGCGGCGTGCCATCGTAGCGCGACACATCTATCTGGGCCAGGACATTGCCATCTTGGACACGGTTGCTGATGCGTGCAAGCAACTCTGCTCCCTGAAACAGATCGGCGTCCAGGAAGACAACGTCGACGGTGAAGTGCGAAATGATGCTGTCAATGGCTTCTTGCATCTCGCGCACATCGCCGCTGCGGCGCATTTTGACCTGTATGCGCCGGATCGCCTCGGCTGCCGCGTCGACCTCGGCGTCGGTCCACAGCATGAGCCCGGCGTTGACGTCGGAGGCGACCATCACGTCCTGTCGCGAGGGTCCGGACGCTTCGTTCACCGTACGCGTGATGATGGCTACCGGCTTGTGGTGGCTGCTGACATAGAACGCTTCCGGACAGTGGCGACTATAGAGCGCGCAGGCGTGGGCATTGCCCTCGCGAATACGCCACATGGCCAGTCGCAGCGCGCGTTCCTCCGGATCTTCTATGCTCCACTCATCAAGCTGTTCCAGAAAGGATTCGGCAGACGGAGGCGGTGACCCGGCATCCAACTCCGCGCGCATGCGCTCCCATTCATAGGCCACCATTTCGGTGGTATTCTCGGAACGATGCACATCTTGGTCCTCGTCTACGCCCCGGGCGCGCCACCAGGCTTCCTGCTCTTCTCGCAAACCTAGCATCAGTCGCGCATTGTGCGAGCCGTTTTCGCAAGCAATGCGCGAGCGGCTGCGATCGGGCAGGGGATGGGCGTTTTTTTCGGCCACAGCGCCAACCATGGCCCAGCGTCCGTGACCCATGACCATCTGGCTCAAGGCCAACGCCGTGAGCCCGCCGACGCGTTCCCACGCTTCAGGAGTAAGGTGTTGGCTGAGACCGGGAATCGATTGCTGCACGCTTCGCGCGGCAACGGCGAAAGCATGGCCCGGAACGTTGGCGGCGAGCTCCTCGCACCAGGCTTCGCGCCAGCAACTGTATCGGTCTTGTGGCACACGCGCCCGAAAGACGTCGTCCAGATTCTCGCCGAACGCCCCGTCCACTGCCGCGCGAGCAGCCACGCGCGCCCCCAGGAGCTGGAAGGCAAAGGCGACCACGTCGCGTTCAGCCGATGCCGGCGCGCCTCCGCCGCGATCGCCAACACCAACCTGTAACGATTCCCTATCAAAGAGCCGGGCCGGCGAAATATTGCTGCAATCGCGCAAGCCGGCGGGATCCAGGTCTAGCTCTTGCCGCTGCAAGAGGGCGCGCACAGCGTCCTCGCTGCCGCCTTTGGGTATGAAAAGCGGATCGGCGTCGATTTTGCGCACCAGATTTTGCGGCCCGCCGACGCTGCGGCGTAGGACGAACTTGCCCGCCGCATCTAGCACGGCGATACCGGAGGAATCCGGCGCGCGGTACTGTAAGAGGCGCAGAGCCTCCAAGACACGGTTAACGGCGTCGCCCTGACCCCAATAACTGACGATTCCACACATAAATAGGACAAAAAAGAGCGGAGCGTCAAGGCTCCGCTCTTCTGCAGAAAGCCGGAAAACCGGCGTTGATTTACTCTTCTATCAGGCCTTGTTCAACAAGGAATTCGCGGGCCACTTCGTCGGCCTCGCGGCCGTTACCGGCGACTTCCCAGTTCAGCTGGCGCATCGTCTCGCCGTCAAGAAGCGCCGAAAGCTCGTTGAGCACGTCGGCAATTTCTGGATTCGCGTCAAGCACGTCCTGGCGGATGATGGGCGCAGCTGGGTAGGGTGGCCAGAAGTTTTGGTCATCTTCAAGGACGACCAGGTCGAAGGCCGCGATCTGCCCGTCGGTGCCGAAGCATGTGGTAACGTCAATGTCACCCTCGTTCAGACCCGTGTAGAGCAGGCCGGGATCCAGGCCTACGACCTCCTGGAAGTTAAAGCCGCCGTACGTCTCCTGCAGACCGGGAAGGCCATCAGAACGTTCCACGAATTCTTGCGTGGTGCCAAAGACCAGGTCAGGCGCCGCTTGCGATAGGTCGCTGGCTGTTTCCAACCCTAGCTCCTCAGCACGTTCGCGCGGCATGGTCAGGCAATACGTGTTGTTGAAGTTGGTCGGTTCAAGAAGCGTCAGGTCGTACTGCTCCTCGTACGCTGCCTCTACGGTATCGTATACGTCTTGGGCGCTCATGCTGGGATCGTACTCCATCTCCAACTGTGTGAGCAGGGCCGTCCCCGTGTATTCGGGATAAAGGTCGATCTCGCCCTCCAGTAGGGCACTGTGAAGTTCGGCAGTGCCGCCCGCGGGCGTGAACTCGGCCTCGAAACCGGCGTCCTCCAGTAACATTTGATACATGTTGCCCAGTATGTACTGCTCTGTGAACTCCTTCGAACCTACGGTTATGGTGTCTCCACCGCCGCCGCAGGCCGCCAGGGCCATGGCCAGCACCAGGGCAAGGGCAAAGAGTGTAAAAATCTTCTTTCTCACGTTCTTACCTCCTCAAAGCTAATTTGACACAAATGAACGGCAATCCAACTCAGATAAATTGTGCACCTCCTCCTGATGACGCCGGCTCTCGTCAGGTCGCCGGACTAGTTGCCACTGCCTCGCCTTCCGTGCGCGATAGCGCGACTCGCTCTTCAGTACGGCGACTGTAGACCATCTCGACGACGGTGATGGCGACGATGAGTAGCGTGGCGCCCAGCAGGAAAAACACACCGTTGGCCAGGCTATGCCCTTCGGGCATCACACCGCCCAGGGTAACAAAGCCGGCAACCATCCACAGCAATGAAAGCACTCCGGCCGCCGCTGTCACCAGCGACAGAGGCCACGACTGCCCTTTTTCCCCTTTGCGCGGCCACATCGTCGCTACCAGTCCCAGGATCAGGACCGGCAGGCCAATGGCGCGGTACTCAGGATGCAGGCCGGTCAGAACAGATAGCTCACCGTCAGGTCCTAGGGCGGTCGTCCAGGGCAAAAGTACGCCGAAGACAAGCGGCAACGTGGCCACAGCGGCCAGAAGTCCCAACAATCCACCGGAATCTCGTCCGCGCTCACCTACTTTCAATCCCTGTGGCGTGGCCCAGTTCTCCAGCCGGCCGAACGTTTCTTCAAAGTAGAAGGCCAGAAGCGTTGCGGGAATAGCGCCGGCCAGCATGATGTGATCACGGTTGAGCGCGTGCCCCTGCAAGATGAGGTCGCCAAGACCGCCGCCGCCCACGAACGCCGCCAGGGTAGCGCTGGCCACGATGAGCACGGCCGAGGTGCGAATGCCGGCCATGATCACAGATGTGGCAATCGGAATTTCCACGCGCAGCAAGACCTGCAAATCACTCATACCCATGCCGCGGGCCGCTTCCTTGATGGCGTCATCCACCTCTTCGATGCCCACGGTCGTGTTGATAAAGATGGGCAGCGTGCCGATGAGCACCAAAGCCAGGACAGTCGGCGGCACCCCAATGCCCAGTATGGGAAGGGCAAGCGCTAGAATCGCTAGGCTGGGTATCGTTCGGCCAACGTTGCCCATGGTCAACATAATGTTCCGCAGCCATGCGATGCGCGAGCTAATGATGCCCAGCAGCAAGCCTAGCACGATGGAGATGCCTAACGAAACAAAGGTAAGCCACAAGTGCTGGTTGAGTACGGTCGTAAAGTTTTGGGATCGTTCGATGATATATCCCATCATGTCTACAAGCATCGCTTATCCTCCTAACGCCGCACGAGCGACCGCTCTGCACGGAGAATGAGCTGGTCGAACACAATGGCCAGCACGCTGGCGCCCACGGCGCCGGCAACGACCTTATCGAAGCGCGTGCCGCCGGTGGCGATTCCTTCAAAAATCAAGTTGCCCAGGCTGTCAGCTCCAAAGTAAGAAGCCAGCGTCGCCAGGCTGATAGTGGAAACCACGGCAACGCGGATGCCGGCGAAGATGACGGGAAGCGCCAACGGTAACTCGATACGCCACAGAATCTGCCGGTTGGTCATGCCCATGCCGCGCGCAGATTCGATGACGGCGTCAGACACACCGTCGATGCCAACTGCCGTGTTGCGAATGATGACGAGCAAGGAGTAGAGTACCAGGGCGATCACAGCCGGGGTGAAGCCGATGCCCACGAAGGGGATCAACACGCCGAAGAGGGCCAGGCTGGGAATGGTGTAAATGACGCCCGCGCTCTTGATAACGGGATCGTAGAGGCCCCGCACTCGCGTAATGAACACACCCAGAGAAACGCCGATGATGATGGCGAAGAACATGGTGACGAACGTGATCAATAGGTGACCCCAGAGAAAAACCAGAACTCTATCGGGGCGCCCGGTGCCCGGCAAAAAGTAAAGGAGCCCTTCCCAAAAGGTAACGAAAAACTCACCCAGGCTAGTAATGAATTCCATCGTTTCCTCCTCCTAGGCCCGCGGTCCGGTTTCGATCAGCCGCTGCGCTTCAGCAGCGGTGACAATACCCAGCACCTTATTCTTGTCACCTAACACCGGCAAGTAGCCAACGCCGTAGCTCAGCATCTCAGAAAAAGCGTTCTTCATCGTTGCTTCTGCTTCGGTGACGCTGACGACCTCGCGCGAGAACTCGTGCACTTTTTTATTGGGGTTTTTCTGTGCGGCTTCCAGTGTGACGTAACCGACGAGCTGGTTTGTGTCGTCCACGATCAGCATGCTGTCCACGTTCTCCTGGCGCATGCGCTCTTCAACCGCGCTACCCTTGCTATCGTACTTAGCCAGGGGGATGTCAGTCTTCATGACGTCGCCAACGCGCACCAGGTTCAGGCGCTTCAGGCCACGGTCGGCGCCCACAAAGTCGGCCACAAAGGGATTGGCGGGGCTCGCCAGAATGTTCGACGGCGAATCAAGTTGTTGCAGCACGCCGCCCACCTGTAGGATGCAGATCAATGTTCCCATCTTGATCGCTTCGTCGATATCGTGCGTAACGAAGACGATCGTCTTATTGATCCGGCGCTGCAGGCGCAGAAACTCATTTTGCAGGTGATCGCGTGTGATAGGATCGATGGCGCCAAAGGGCTCGTCCATGAGCATCACCGGGGGATCGGCTGCCAGGGCGCGGACGACGCCTACCCGCTGCCGCTGCCCGCCGGACAGTTCACGCGGAAAGCGCTTGCGAAACTGGCTAGGCTCCAGGCTCACCATCTCCAACAGCTCGTCAATTCGTTTGTCGGTGCGCGCCTTATCCCACCCCTTCAACTTCGGCACGACGGCGATGTTGTCTTCGATGGTCATGTGTGGAAACAGGCCGATCTGCTGAATGACGTAGCCGATGTCTCGACGTAGCTCCACCGGATCCTGCTCCAAGATGTTATTCCCATCCACGAGGATGCGCCCATCAGAAGGCTCGATCAGACGATTGATCATCTTCATCGTGGTCGTTTTTCCGCACCCCGACGGGCCGATGAGAACACAGGTTTCTCCCTCAGGCACCTCCATCGTCAGGTCGTCGACGGCCGGCGCCGTCGTGCCCGGGTAAATCTTGGTCACGTTCTCCAGCTTGATCATCGTGAGTCCTCCTTCTAGCTAACGATTGCGCGGCAGGTGCAGGTACGCCTTCGTTCGACGTGTAGGAACTGGCGTTCACCGGATGACTATGACGTTACTTTATACGATACGATCAGCGTTGCGGAACGCCTAGTGTTCTGTTAAGCAGATGGCTGCAATTGCCATGTCGCGATAAGAACACCAATGCTCCGTGGTCGTCACGTTCGACGCCTTGCCTAAAGCAAGGAACGGAGCACTAGCTCCATGGGAAGGGACTGTTTGAGGTTGGGTGCAAATCTCCTTCCGCGTAACGAGTGTACCTGAAGGGGCGCAAAACGCCACTTTTTTCGCCCATGAGGACTTTGGCCACTTCTTTACCCACGCCGATCATCTTATAACCGTGGTTGCTGTCGGCAATCACGTACACATTGTCGTGCATATAGTCGAAAACGGGGAAATTATCGACGGTAAAGGCGCCGATGCCGCCGCTGGGCGCCTTATGATAGGCCAGACTACATCCTTCGAAGCGCTCCATACAGTGAGCCAGGCCGGCCGTCCAGTAATCGGCAAACTCGGAACCCACGGTGTAGTAGGGGCTGGCGGGGCCGTAGGGATCGACCTCTGCTTCCGGCCCAATATTGACCGGCACCCCGCCGCCCTGTACGCCGCGCCGGTCGCGCTTAAAGTAGATGCCCCAGGGCTCATCGGTGATCAACGAGCCATCTTTGTCAGAGCAAAGCGGCTCGTTGGAGTCGATGTGCACCACCGGCGGCATCTTGCCGTCGGCGGTCACGTACTCTTGCGGATCGATGCGTATTTCACCTTCCTGCAGCTTCCAGTAGGTCCACATATCGAGGTCACGATGAACGTCGCCTTCTGGGGTGCGCACGTCGATCTTGTTGGGCAGCTCCAGCATCGTCCACAGCTGCTTGATCCAGGGCCCGACGGCAACCACCACCTGCTCCACCTGCACGTCGCCACGACTGGTATGCACGGTTTGTACCGCGTCTCCAGATAAGTCAAAGCCGGTCACTTCGGTACCGGGCACAATGCGCACACCTTCGGCTTCCGCCTTCTGCGCCAAGCCCAACATGGACGCCGTGTTAAAGGCAAACCCGCCCTGGTACTCGTGCAGGCAGGCCTCTAGACCACGGGCCTTCCAGTCGGGGAAAATTCCGCGCATATGGTCGAAGACCTCTTGCTCCCCGCATACCAGCGCGGCCCGGTAGCCGCTTTTCTGGTGACGATCAAAAATCGTCTCCAGATCCCCGGCCTGCGTCTTTGGCGCAACGGCAATGTATCCTACCGAATGGTAGTGGAACGCCTCCGGATCCGACTCCCAGACCTCCACACTGACGCGCATGATCTCGCCCATGGCCGGTTGAAAGTAAAAATTGCGCACGACGCCACAGGCGATGCCGCTGGCGCCCGAGGCAATTGAGTCTTTATCTACGACGATGATGTCCTCGCCCGAACCGCGGTTGCGCGCCTTCAACTCACGCGCCAGGTGCCATGCCGTGCTCAGACCGTGTACGCCCGCACCGATAATCAGGTAAGGAATCTGTTTTGGAAAAGCCATTGCCTGCTCCTACATCTAGATTTGATGATCGATTAACTTAACTTTGTGTCGCCAGGCGCTGCCGCAAGCGACTGGCTTCCGGTGGCGGCGCCAATTCGGCCACCAGTTCGCCCGCGTCCGGCAAGGCATCGCAATTCCAGAGCAGCGCCTCCAGACGCATGACCCGCTCCGGCGAAATGCCCGACGCCAACCGCCGAAACTTCTCTTTCAGCGCCTCATCGCCGGGCGGCGTGTGCTGCTCCCACGATGCTTCCATTTCTGGCGAGGTCAGGACCACCCCGTCTTGTCGTTCGACTTCGAGGCGCGCCACTCTTTGCGCCGGGAAACGGGCGCTCAACGGCGGCGCTTCGATGAGCTGCACGCGCCGCGCCAACGCCAGCACGCGAGAATCGTGCAAGGCCGGGCCGCTCAACTGCGCCGGGCCCAAGGCGCCGTTGACCAGGACAGCGGCGAGGGGGAAGGGGAGGCTATATTGCGCTTCTTCCGTCGTCTGCGGTCGCGCCTGCGAAAGTCGGGCGGCTTCTGCAAAGGTATAAACGCGGATTTCACGGACGTCGTCAAGCGGAAACCCGTGCTCCGTCTGCAAGAACAACGCCGCCTCAATCGCCGGCTGCGCCCAACGGCACACTGCGTGCGGCTTGAAATAGAGCTCGGCCATGCGCCAGCGGCGGCCAAGGTCCTGCCAAATCGCAGCGGTTTCCCGGCCATCCACTGTTTGCGCCGGCGCGCCCGTAAAGCCGTCGTGCGCCATCAAAGCGGCGCTCACCCCGGCCATGGCGCCCCAGCCAGAGCCGTCTTTGACCATCGTTGGAAAATCAATGCAGCGCATCATGGGCGAGCGCGGCCCGTGATACTCGGCGATGCCCAACGCGTGGCGCGTCTGAGCGTCGTTTAGCTGCAGGCGGCGCGCCGTCACCGCAGCACTGCCCAGCGCGTTCCACGCGCCCGACGTGTGATAGTCGCAGGCGGTGGCGTGCAGCGCTTCTCCCGCGCGCAGGGCGATCTCATAGCCGACGGTCAGCGACGCCAGCAGTTCGCGGCCGGTGACTGTCCCTCCGCGCGCCAGCGCCAGCGTAGCCACCACGGCCGGCGTCACGGCGGCGCCGGCGTGGCCTTTGACGGCGTTGGACCCGTCGTGCGCGTCAAGGGCGTCAATCGTCATGCCGTTGGCCAGCGCCGCGCCGGGCGGCGAGACCTCGCGCCCGTCCAGCCACAAGTAAGCGCCGCGCCCGGCAAAATTGGCGGCGCAGAAGTTGTGGATAATGCGCGATAGCTCCGTGCTACGCCCGGCGATGGCCACGCCGGCAATATCCAGCAGGCAGCGCGTCGCCTGCCGCTGCACGTCCGCCGGCAAATCATCCCAACCGGTGTCGTGGATAAAATCAAGAACCGGCATGATCCTCCTGCTTCTCTCTTACTGCTCGCAACCACTGTTCACCGTGAATTTGTAAATCCAGGTCCCGCGCGCCGTCTAAAATCGTCTGCCACAGATAGGCGCCAAAGGAGCGCGCGCCGATTAGCGCATAGACTGACTCTTGCCCCATATCGCTCCGGATCACGAGTTGTGCCGTCTTGGCTACGCTGCTCTGGCGCGCCGTGAGTGTGGGGAATCGGTCAGAATGAAAGTCGAGCCCGCAAAGGCGGCTAAGCAATTCAGCCGATTTGCGACCAACCAGCCACATCTCGGCGCGCCCGTGCGTCACGTCCGTGACCGTGATCAAGCCGTCCTCCTCGCGCACGGCGGCTTGCGCCGCGGCAACGATTTCGCCCTCGGCGCCGGGCGGCGCGCTCACAAAGTAGCGATCGCGCCGCAGACGGTAGGCGATGCCGTCCTCAAATGTCGCGCCGCCATTCACATCCAACGCCGGCACTCCCCAGGCGCGCGCTACAACGGCAGATGCTGCCTCACCATCCACCAACACCTTGGCCCGCGCCGAGCGATCCACCAGCGCCACCTCCGCAGCCACCCCCTGACTCTCTGAGTCAAATTCCTCTACCACCAACCACCCCTCAACCGTGGCAAACGCGCCCCCCGCCTCCCGCGCTACCTCATGAACCGCCGACCGTTTTACCAATCTCCAATCAACCAATCTCTAATCTCCAACCGGACCGCCGACCACAGACCGCGGACGGCAGATCTCTAATCTCCAGTCTCCAGCCAACCAATCTCCAATCTCTAATCTCCAATCTCCAGTCTCCACTAACCCCTCAACCTCTCCCCCTCCGCATCATAAAAGGCCCCCACATGCACCCGCGCCCGCGCCAACTGCCCGTCTTCCAGGCGAATCGTGAACGGCTGTCCGTCTTCGACCATGGACGCCGGTAGCCAGCAAAGGCCGATCGCGTGTTGTAGCGTGGGACTGAAGCGGCTGGACGTCACGTGCCCGATAATCTGCAGCGCGTCGTGCTCGTCCCGCTGCACGATCTGTAGCCCTTCCAACGGCACCTGATGCGGCTCCTCCATCTTGAACCCGGTGAGACGGGAGGCCACACCCTCCTCAGAAACGCGCGCCAGCGAGCGACGGCCCAGGAAGTCAGGCTTGTCTAGCTTCACGGCCCAGGCCATGCCTGCAGCATAGGGATCGGACAGCGCATCTGTGTCCTGTCCCACGATGATGTGCGCCTTCTCCAGGCGCAACACGCGCTGCGCTTCCACGCCAAAGGGGCTGATGTCGAACGTTTCGCCCGCCTCCATGATCGCCTGCCACAAGTCGTGCCCGTAGGCGGCGGGACAATGTATCTCGTAGGAGAGCTCGCCGGTGAACCCGATGCGCAACAAGCGGCAGGGCACGCCGGCGACTGCCATCTGACGCACGTGCATATAAGGAAACGCCTCGTTGCTCACGTCGCCGTCCACCAACCGCAGCAGCACGTCTCGGGAACAAGGGCCGGCAAGATTGAAGGCGGCGTAGTCGTCGGTCAGCGGCGTCACGTGCACCCCGTCACCCCAACCGGACTGCGCCCACCACTGGATCCACTCGTAAACGGCGCCGGCTCCCGAAGACGTCGTGGTCATGTAATATTCTTCCGGCGCCAGACATGCCGTCACGCCGTCGTCCAGCACAATGCCCTCGTCATTACACATCAGGCCATAGCGCACGCGGCCAGGCGCCAGTTTCTGCCAGCGATTGACGTACAGGCGCTCCAAGAGCCGCGGCACACCCGACCCGGTCAACCGCAACTTGCCCAGCGTGCTGACATCTATGAGGCCCACGCGCCGGCGTACGGCTTCCACTTCGGCCGTCGGATCGCCATAATGTTCGGGGCGCAACCACAGGCCGGCGACCATCATCTTCGCGCCGTGTTGGCGGTGCCAATCGTGCACCGGGGTCACCCGTTCCGGCTCCATCTGCTGCCCGGCCAACACACCCAACTTGACCGGTGTTGCCGGCGGGCGCGCGGTCGTGGTGCCTGTCTGTCCCACGCTCCAGCCGTTGGCCTGGGCGCAGAGGTGAATGGTATTCACCGAACACATTTTTCCCTGGCAGGGGCCCATGGAAATAGTGCTATAGCGCTTGAGCAGCTCTATACTACTGTAGCCTTCGCCAATGGACGTGTACACGTCTTTCTCGGTAACGTCCTCGCAAAAACAGACAAACCTTTTGCCCGATTTTCCATTCTCTGCCGGCGCGATCGTCTGCGTGTCTGGCGACCCATTTGCCGGCGACGTCGCCGCTGTTTCTTGCCGTGAGGAACCGGCCGTGGTCTGTCCCTTGACGTCTCCATCGAGGACATACGCGGCCGCGGCGCGCCCTACGTCCCGTCCTTGCTCCACCTGTTGCTGCAATGTCGCAGAGCCGACCACGCGGCCCGCGGCGAAAACGCCCGGTGGCAGTGACTGCGGCGCAAATTCGCCGCGCCCCTCGTCATAGACAATCGTCGCGCCGGCCTCATAGAGCAGGCCGTTCGCAGGCGCCCACCCCACGCTCACCGCAATCAGATCGCAGGGCAGGCGCGTCTGCGCGCCTCCACTGGGCCGTCCCTGCGCGTCCAGCGTCGTGACCACGGCTTCCTGCACAACGCCGGAGCCATGCGCCGCCACGACAGTGCTGCCCATAAACATACGCACGCCGGCCGACTGCAGCGCTTCCTTCATCGCGTCTACCTCAGCAGACGGCCCCCGGCGACGACGGTCGACCACGGCGGACACGATAGCGCCGGCCTGCAGGAGATCGTTTGCCACCTGCCAGCCCTCGTCATTGGCAGTGACCACGACGGCTTGCGAGCCGGGCAGCACGCCGTAGAGATGCAACAGGCGCTGCACACCGCTGCCCAGCATGACGCCGGGCAGGTCGTTGTTGGCGAAGACCAGCGGCTGCTCGTACGCGCCTGTGGCTACGACCATGCTGCGGGCGCGGATCTTGTACAGGCGATTGCCGGAGACGGCGGAAAGCCAGTTGTGCTGGTAGTAGCCGAGAACGGTGGTGTTGGGGAAGAGCTGGAGATTAGAGAGATTGGAGACTAGAGATTGGAGATTGGAGATTGGAGATTCGGTGTTGCCAGTCTCTAGTCTCCAGTCTCCGGTCTCGGCGTAGGTGGTGTGCCCGCCAAGGTATGGATTCTCATCAAATAGCAGTACCCGCGCGCCCGCCTCTGCTGCAGTCACGGCTGCACTCAGGCCGGCGGGACCGGCGCCGATGACGGCGACGTCGGCGTGTAGGTATTGCTTGTCGTAGGTCTCCGGCGCAGTGTCGGGATTGACGCGGCCCAGCCCGGCGACGTGGCGCAGGGCCCACTCGTAGGCAGGCCACAGGGCGCGCGGGCGGATGAAGGCCTTGTAGTAGAACCCGACGGGCAGGAAGCGATCGCCAAGCGCCGTCAAGGACATAACGTCCCGTTGTAGTGAGGGCCACGCGTTTTGCGCGGAGACGTCCATGTCCGGTTCAACCGCGCGCGTACAGGCGCGAACGTTGGGCTCGTCGCCGACCTGTACCAAACAGTTGGGGCAGTGCCCGGCGCAGCATAGCAGACCGCGCGGGCGATGGTACTTGAAAGAACGGCTGAGCACGCGCACGCCGGCGCGCGCCAGCGCGGAACCGATGGTGTCGCCCGGATGCGCCGCAACGGACTTGCCGTCAAAAGTGAAGGTGAAGGTCTTGTCAAAGTCGACGCGTTGCCCGCCGCTTGCCGGAACCCGCGCGCGCTCTGGGTGGGTGGCTTCAGTCATGACGCCTCCTCCCGCTGCCAGAGGTAAGTGCGCGCGACACGATTGCTCTTCGTATCCCGCTCGGCAAGAAACCACAGACCACACCCGGCGCGGTGGTACCACCACTCCTTTTGCACCCCCAGCCGGTTACGCCGCATGTAAACATACGTCGTCCAGGTATGGTCATCAACCGCCCCCGGATCAACCGGTCGCGGATTATACTCCCCGCCATAACGAAACTCTTGTACATTCCGCGCCCCACAATTCGGACACTCAAGAATCAACACCACGCAATCTCCTGCCGACCGCAGACCACGGACCGCAAATCTCCAATCAGCCAATCTCTAATCTCCAATCTCCCCTAATGCCCCACCGACGCCGCCCCCTTCTCGCCCACCAGCTCATCTTCTCCGAAGCGCGACAGGCGGAAAGGATGAATCAACTGCGGCGTGCGTCCGGTGGCAATCAGTTCGGCCATCATCTTGCCCGAGATGGGCGACGCCTTGAAGCCATAGGTGCCCCAGCCCACGTCGACCAGAAAGCCCTCGACCGGCGTCAGCCCCATGATCGGGCTGAAGTCCGGCGTCATGTCGCAAAGGCCCGCCCACTGGCGCAGCACGCGCACGTGGTGCAGCGAGGGAAACAGCTCCAGCATATGCCCGGCAACGTTCTCCACAAACCCCAGCGATCCTGCTGTGGAGTAAGAGGCAAAAGGATCGACGGCAGCGCCCATGACCAGCTCGCCGCGGTCGCTCTGGCTGACATAAACGTGCAGGCTGCCGGAAACGACAATGACGTCCAGGAACGGCTTCAACGGTTCCGTGACACAGGCCTGCAAGGGAAACGTCGTCACCGGCAGTTGTACGCCCGCCATATCGGCGATGGTCGTACACCAACCGGCGGTGGCGTTGAGAACCGTGCCCGTCTTGATCACGCCCCGCGACGTTTCCACCGCCGTCACGCGCCCGTTCTCTACCACGATGCCCGTCGCCGCCGTATTTTGGTGGATGTGCACCCCGCGCACGTCGGCATGATGGGCATAGCCCCACACCACGGCATCGTGGCGGATGATACCGCCCGGTGGATGATAGAGGGCGCCCAAAATCGGATAGCGCGGATGCTCGCTGACATCCAGCAGGGGGCACAGGTCGTGAAGTTCCTCGGGCCCAATGACGCGAGAATCCACGCCCTGCAGCTGGTTGACCTGCGCGCGGCGGCGCATGGTGCGCATGGCGCCATCGGTGTGCGCCAGCGTCAGGTGGCCGCGCTGGCTGAACATGACGTTGAAGTTAAACTCGGCCGACATTTGCTCGTAGAGCTTGACGCTTTCGTCATAGAAGCGCACGCCTTCAGGCGTCAGGTAGTTGCTACGGATGATGGTCGTGTTGCGACCGCTGCCGCCGGAGCCAATATAGCTCTTTTCCAACACCGCCACGTCGTCGATGCCATGTTCGCGGGCCAGATAGTAAGCGCAGGCCAGACCGTGGGCGCCGCCGCCAATGATCACGACGTCATAGCGATCTTTTAGTTCACGTTCGCGCCACATGGGCGCGGGCCCGCTGCCGTTCAGCGCCTGCCGTAGGAGTTGTATCGACATGGAACTCTCTTTCCACCTCTCGTAAGAGACCTGACAGGTTTTAGAAAATCTATCAGGTCTGAACCGCCGCCAGCTCGCGCGGCAGTAGAATCTCAAACCTGCTGCGAATCGCTTCGTCGACGTCTGCCGGAATCCCCTGGGGCCGGTGCGTCTTGAGGATCTCCCTGGCACGCGTCCGAGCCCGCTCGCGCATGTCCAGGCTGCCCTGCTCTTCCCAATCTTGTCGCCGTTGGCGATCGCCCGTATGCGGGTACTGGTATTCCGTCTGCATCATCTGCAGGCTTTGCTGCGTGCCCAGGAAGTGCCCTTCACCGCGACACACCTGCTCGATGACGTCGATGGACAGCGTCTCGTCGTTGACTTCAATGCCGCGTACCATGCGCATGATGGCCCCGTTGATGTCGTCGTCGATTACAAACTGCTCGTAAGCCACGGTCAACATCGATTCCAGCAGCCCGGCGGAGTGATGAATATAATTGGCGCCGGCGAGCGCCGCGGTGACGCCTGTGATTCCTTTTTCGTAGCCGGCCTGTACGTCCGGCACTTTGGCGTCTGTGAGCCCTGAGGAGTTATAAACGGGCAGGTTATAGAACTGGCCCAACTGGGCCACTGCAGCGTGCATCAGGGCAAATTCAGGCGCGCCGCCTACAAAGTTGCCCGTGCGCAGGTCAGATACCGAGGGCACGTAACCGAGGATGACGGGCGTCCCCGGTTTCACCAGCTGGCAGTAGACGAGTCCCGAAAGCTCCTCGGCGTTGATCTGCACCAGCGAGCCCGCCAGCGCCGCCGGGCTGGTGGCCCCCGACTGCGGCGCCGAGGAGAGAAAAACGGGCATCTCCTGGCGCACGACCTCGGTCAGCACTTCCACCGTCTCCGGTGCGTAGCGTAAGGGGCTCACGGTCCAGCAGGTGATGAACGACACAAAGGGCCGCTCGCGCAACGCCTGCCGGCTGCCTGCGATCAGGTCGCACATCTCCAGGACCTGGCGCAAGCTCTCTATCGAGAAACAGTTCCCTGTGACGTGTTTGGTCGTGTTCGTCAACGCCGCGTAGTAGGTATTCAGGTCCAGGGCTTCTGAGGGAATGTCGCGGGCCACGCAACAGCGCAGGTAGAAGTGAATATTATCCAGCGCGTCGACCAGGCGCCCGACTTGCGCCACGTCGGCCAACGTCGATTCACGCACGTGCTGCGATTCCAGGTCCAGAACCTTCACAGCAGCGCCGCCCGTGCCCATGTAGACGCGGGTGCCGCCCAGCGTCAAATCGTTCTCGCCGTCGCGGCTAAAGAGGTGCACTTCGTTCTGCGCCGTCGCCAACGCATCCTCCACCATGGCGGCAGGAATGTAGACGCGGTTGGCAGCGGCGTCCACGCGGGCGCCGGCGCGCTCGAAGATGTCGCGGCACTCGGACGCCTGCACCTCGATTCCCACGCGCTCCAACACCTCCAGCGACGCCCGGTGAATGCGCTGCACGTTGTCAGCAGAAAGA
>CAYSMQ010000018.1:0-24802 GCA_964432035.1 uncultured Ardenticatenaceae bacterium | reverse complement strand
CGCAGGAGGCCGAGGTCTATCTCAACGAAAGCTATGTGGACGGCGTGGCCCCGGGCTCTTGTCGGCTTTCAAGCAGTACTGTGGATAGCCCTTGCCTGTTATGGAGGTTGAATATCTTGTGTTGCGAAGGACGGTGCAGATCGGCGTCGATGAGTAGCGTGCGCAGGCCGGCCTGGGCCATGGCGACGGCAAGATTTGCGGCGATGAGGCTCTTGCCTTCGGCTTGATGAGGGCTGGTAATAAGCAGGGACTTAAAGTCGTTTGAGGTGAGGGCGAATTCCACGCCGAGGCGCAGGCCGCGGAACCCCTCGGCTTCGGGTGAGCGGGGTGCGTCGCGCATGGTTAGGATCTCGCCATTATCGTTTTGAAGGCGGGCGATGGCGCCGACAACGGGAAGTCCGAATTGTTTTTTGACTTGTTTGGGGCTCTTGATGCTGTCGTCCAGATACTCTAGAAGGTACGCTGTACCCGCAGCGAGGGAGAAGGCGATGGCAGTGGCGGCGAGCATGGTTTGCATCAGGCCGGGACCGACGGGCCTATTAGGGAAGGAGGCGGGCTCAAGGACGCTCAGCGTGTTCAGGGCGACTTCTCGTGTGCCAGCGAGGAGGCCGGCGTAGTTGGCCTGCAGGGTGTTCAGCTTGGTCTCGAGCGCACTGATTTCGGCCTGGGTTTCGGCGATGTCGCCGGCGCTGAAAAGCTCACCCAGCGTTTGTTCCTTGGCCACGATCTCTTCCTGGGTGGCGGTGATTTGCTCCTGGAGCCGGTCGAGCTGGTCGGCGATAAACGCCTGACGTTCTTGCTCGCCCTCCTGGGTGCCGCCAGGGCTAAGACGAATGAGCTGGTTGGACAGTTCGGCGGCGACGGCCTGAGCGCGAGCGGGGTCGGTGTCTACAACCGTGATCTGGATAAGCTGTCGATTGGGCAGCGCGCTTACATTGTATTGGGGTAGGCGGTTCAAGCCCAGAGCTTCCATTGTGGCTTGACGCACGGGATTGCGCATGCCGATGTCAGCGTATTCTTGCGCCAGCTGGCTTCCGAGGTTGAGCTGGGTATTGGAAGGGTTGGGATCCTGGATAGTCTGCCCAATCATCAACGTGGCACGCGACTCGTACTGATCAGGTTGGCGTTGCACCGTGAGATAGCTGGTAGCGGCGGCGACGCCGCTGGCCAACAGGATCAGCCACCACCAGCGGAGAAGAGGGAGCAGGTAGGTCTTGAGTTCCATCTAGGACGTTCCTTTACGTACTGTGCCAGGTGCGCAAGTTTGCATATTTGCCACTTGTATACTTTCCACTCATTTTACACTGGGTACCTTACGGAAAAACTTCAAGGTTTGAAGGACGAATAGGCTGAAGAGTAATTCGGTTGCCAGGGTCCAGAGGTGATTGGCGCTTAAAAGGCCGCTGCCGCAGCGGAAGCCGTAGAAAATCGTGCTAGGTAAGCGGTAGCGGCGGGATGAGAAGGGCGCGAATAGCATGGGGCCGCGTTTGTTGTAGCTGAGTAGATCAATGAGCAGGTGGAGAGTGTAGTGCAGGAAGACGTGGGAGGCGGACGGCGGAAGAGTACGGAGTGTTGAGCTAGAGCTAGAAGAGCTAGAGTAAGAGTGAAGAGCTAGAGTATGCTCCGACAGCCGTGGCCATTCACATCATCACCCCTTTACCGCTTCAGGTTTTTTGAACTGTGCGGGCACCTGGATAAAGAACGACAGGCCGGATAGGATGCCCATGATGGTGACGACGAAGGCCATTAGGAGGGATAGGGACAGGGCCTCTTCGGCACTAACTCCAAATGGCAAAAGCAGGAAGACAAGGGCCGTGTCGCGCACGCCAATACCGCCGACAGAGATGGGTACTGAAATAAGCAGCTCCACGACAGGCACCGTGATGAGAAAGGGTAGGAGTGAGAGCCGCAGCTGCATGGCCTGGGCCACCATGAAATACGATAGAATGACCGCCAGCTGGAGGGCAATCGAGAGCAGGATCAACGCGGCGAGGGCGCGGTGGTTGCTGAACAGAAGATGGAGGCGCTCTGACACTTGCTGGATGCGTCTCCAGAAGGGGATGGGCAGTTGCCAGCGTTTGATAAGGCGGCTACGTATGAGCAGGAACGCGATCAAGGCTAGAGCGAAGCCGGTGAGAGCCACGATCAGCACCGAGGGTGCCAGGTCGGCGTAGGCGCTAATGTTAAGGATGTAGACGCCGACGAACAGGGAAGCGACGGAGACGAAGATGAGGGCCCCGAGGCCCATGACCCTTTCCAGTAAGACCGAGACAACTGAGATGAGGTGTTGGTTTGAAAGCAATTTGGACGAACTGCCATCTGCCTCACGGCCGATGATGTAGCTGCGGTAGATGTCACTAGAGACGCCGCCGGGCAAGAAGCTAAGGATAAAGGAGCCTTTTAGCTGCAGGAGGACGAGCCACAGGTAGGGGAAAGATAGCCCGTGAGAGGCAAGAATAAGGCGCAGACGCCCGGCACGGATGGTGCTGGTGAGGATGATGAACATCGGTATGAGCAACGCCAGAAAGAGCCAGTTCACGTCTTGCCAGCGGGCCACGACCTGAGCGGGATTTACGCGCAGGAGTAGCCAGAACATTAGCGCGCCGCTAACGAGCATGGGCGCGAGGAGTTTTAGTTTAGGAGGGATTCTTAGAGAGCGCATGGGTTGTGGAGTGTGGGGTGTAGAGCGTGGAGTGTTGATTGCTGGTTTCACATGCTATATGTCACAGATCACACTCTACTCTTTCGCCTCTTCCGTACGATGAATAGCCCCGGGATTCTTCACAAGCCAGTTGCCAATGGCCAGATAGTCCAGGTTACCTTGCTCGAAGGAGCGCAGGGCGTCGGTAGGTGTGCAGACGATGGGTTCACCGTGCATGTTGAAGCTGGTGTTTATGAGCGAGGGGATGCCGGTGAGTTCGTGATAGGCGGTCAAGATGCCGTAAAAGTCAGGCGCGGTGGTTTTGTCCACAATCTGCGGGCGGGCCGTGCCGTCAACGTGGACCACGCCCGGTGAGGTCTCGCGCATGGTAGGCGTGCAGTCGAAGGTGATGGTCATGAAGCGGGCTGGGTCTCGCGCCCCGTCGATGCCATGATAGCATTTATCCGCGTACTCCACCAGCGTGGCCGGCGCAAAGGGCATGAACTCCGTGCGCTTGAGGTGCTCGTTGAGCCAGTCGTTGACGCTAGGGTCGGTAGTCTGGTACAGGATCGTGCGGTGGCCTAGGGCACGCGGGCCGTACTCCATGCGCCCCGTGAAGCGGGCCACAACGCGGCCGTCGGCAAGCAGCCGGGCTATCTCGGCGTGGATGTTTTCAACGTATTCGGTGGGGAAAGCGCTGTCCTGGAGCAGGTGCTCGATGTCGCCGTTCTCGTACTCCGGCCCGTAGTACACGTTGGACAGGCGCTGCATAAGGGCCGTGGGGTTGCCGCCGGTCAAGTCTTCATCCGCCTCCGCGGCGAATGCAGCACCAACGGCCAGGCCGCTGTCGTCCATGGCAGGGTGCACGAAGAAAGCGTCGACGGCCTCCAGTTCGTGAACGCGCTGGTTGAACTTGACGTTGGCGAAGACGCCGCCGGCGACGGCAATCTGGCGGACATGCGTCGTTTCCAGCCAGTAGCGGATGAACTGGACGCCGATTTCCTCCAGAATGCCCTGCACGCTCGCAGCCAGATCGGCGTGGTCGAAGTTGGCGGGCAGGCGGCTGGATATCTCTTGCAGGGCTGAACTGTGGTACATGGGCACACTGTAGCGGATCTGGCCGGGGTGCTTGTAGCGCACCAGCCCTCGCAGCACGTCAAGGTAACGAGGCTCGCCCATAGCCGCCAGGCCCGTGATCTTACCTTCGTGTTTTTCCGCCTTGAAGCCACAGAGGGCGGTGATGTAGGAGTAAAGGTTGCCAAGCGAGTTGAAGCTGTCGACGCCGGCGAGCGGCTGTAGGCGACCCTGGCGGCCGAGATAGACGCTGCCCGAGCGGCCGTCGCCGCCGCCGTCGAGGGTAACGACGAGGGCATCCTCAAAGTCACTGGTGTAGTAGGCGCTCGTGGCGTGGCAGTAGTGGTGGTCGTAGAAGCGCACGGGTGCGGTAATATCATAGGCATCGCGCAGGAGCTGGGGCAGCTTTGTAAGGCGCTCGCGGGTCATGAGCTGTTTGAGGGTGTGGTGAGCGCGCCATGCGATAGGGAAGCGGCCCAGAACGGGGGCTAGCGTGGAGCTGGCGCGGTAGAAGGGGCCGGCACCATTGCCGTTGCTTTCCTGAAACCAGCCGGACCAGGGTGTTGGCTCCGGTTGGAAGGCGAGGGCGCGCTGTGCCACGGCGACGATGTCGACCTCTGCGGGGGCCACACCGGCTTCGTCCAGCACGGCGGCAATAGCCTCGCGCGGCATGCCGTTGGCCATCTTCATGCGGCATAGGCGCTCTTCTGAGATGGCCGACACAATGCGCCCGTCAATCGTGAGAGCAGCGGTGGAGGGTTTGCTGTCGATGAGACCAAGTATAATCATGGGGGAGTGCTCCTTTTGAATGAATGTAGAGTGTGGAGTGTAGAGTGTGGCGTGTGACACACTCTATACTTCACGTGCCACACGCTACAATTACTTCTGCTTGTTCACCAGGGGAATATACATGCAATCAACCGCCGTTGTACAATCTACGTCAGGTAACGGGCTACTGCCGTTTTTCTCGCCGGCGCCGATGTAAAGGACGGCGGGGCCGCCGAAGGGGTTGCGGAAGGTCTGCGTTGTACCCGCTTCGCTGGACGCGCCGCTCTGGCGCTGGCCGGTGACCGGGTTGAGCCAGGTGACAGGCAGCGATGTGTGCGTCGAAGTGAGGTCGAGCGTGATGTTTCGCGGAGCGCCCTCGTCGAAGTAGACGAGGTAATGGCGGCCGGGCTGGGCGACGATGTAGATGTTGTCGCCTGCGGCCAGATCATCATGTACGCGCAGCTTCCAGAAGGGAATGGACAGATCGGTGTCGAAGTCCAGCAAAAAGCGGTTGCGAATCTCCACGCGCAGCATGCCCTCGCTCTCCTGGTCCAGGTTGGCGTACCAATTGCCCGGGTCATAGGCGCCGGCCCAGGTGGCGCCGAAGCCACCGGGCCCGGACATGGCGGACCACCAAGCAAGTTGCATGAAGCGATCGGGGGGAATGCCAGCTCCTACCCTGGCGCGGATGCCGTCATCTTCGGTGACCGGTTTTTGGGGCGCCCTGGCCATCAAATTGCGCCAGGGATCGATGTTCCTTGGCTGGCGGTCGTTGGCCGCCTGCACGCTGCGCCAGGTGGCTGTGGGGATGTCGTCGTCACCGTGACGCGAGGAGCGCGGATGGTTGAAGGGGTCATTGGCGCAGAAGTATTGCTGCCAGGTGGGGACCCAGGCGGCGGGACGGTATTCGAAGAGGTCGATGCCGTCGTTAAAGGTGACGTTCCAGTAGGCGCCTAGACGGCGCAGCATGTAGTCCCAGTAGAGGTGCTCCTCTTGAGAGCCAGCGGCCGGCCAGAATATCTGGTCGTCGTATTGGAGGATGTGGGCGACCATACCTCTTTGCCTCATCTCGAGGACTATTTGGTCCAGCTTGTGCCACAAGGGCAGGTAGAAACGGTTGAAATCGGTTTGGTTTTGACTTTGGCCGAAGTCGTCGGGGTCACCCTGACGGGCCCAGGGCATGACGAAGTAGTCGACGGTGTTGTTGCGATTGAAGGCGTAGGTGGGCGGCGGGTTATTGCCCAAAGCGCTCCAGGGAGGTACGCCTTCAGCACAGGTCGTGCAGGCGCTAAAGCTGGGCACCTGCATGGTGAACATGACGCCGTTGAAGCGATGGGCCTGCAGCCAATCCAGGTAGTCCTGCCAGCCGCCCACTCCGGGATGGGTGCGGTCGGCGCCCAGCATGTGTATAGAGTAGCCCAGGCTCCAAAGGAAGTATTGCCCGTTGGCATGCCGCCAGGCGGTGGGGTACTGGGGGTCAGGGGCCAGGGGGCCTGGTTCTTCGGAGGGCACAATAGTGACCTGGCCGGACTGGCCGTGCAGGCCATTGTTCCCAGAGTCGCTGGCCACCGTTCGCCACGTCCACACTCCTTGTTGGCCACTCATGAAGCGAATTTTCCACAGGTTGCCCTGGCCGCCCTGTCCATCGCCGTCGTAGAACCCGTAGACGCGCATGGTCTGCTGGTTGGGTGCGGTGAAGTCGGCGTAGACGTCGACGTCGGTGAAGGGGTTGTCGTAGCTCCGAGTGCTCTGCAGAGTGATTTCGTGGGTGAGCCATTGGCCGACGGTGGTTTGTTGCAACTGTTGCCCACCGGTAGTTTCTTCAGCGTTATCTTTATTGCTAAGGGAGAGGGTGGCGGGCGCGGTGGAAGCGCAGGCGGCAGGAGCCCCGGGCTTGGCAGTATGGTTTACGGGCGTGATGGTGGCCAGGCTGGGCATTGTGAAGAGGCGATTTTGCAGTAGGCGAAGGGCGCTTTCGAAGGTCAGCGGGCGCAGAAAGATGGCAAGGAGCAGAAGGGCAATAATGGGCACGGCGGTTATGAGCGGGCGCTGGCTGAGGACCTTAAGGGGGCGCGTGCTCAGCGCCTTATCAAGCACGAAACCGAACATTCCTACAATCATAGCAACTCCTATAAGGGCAAATAGATTTACGGCGAGCTGTGAGAGTAGGCTATAGAGGAGGATGGCGAGCAGATCGCCGGTGAACCACAACCAGGCAAAATTATAACGACGCGAGACGGCGACGGCGATGATGGTTAATGGAGCTATTAACCAGAGGGGCGCCCAGATGCCGAAGGTGCTGGCCGCAAGCCAGGCGGCTGTGAATGATAGGAGCCAGGCGAGAATCTGAGCGGGCGTCACCGATTCAGCAGGGCGCGCGCGCAGGGCCGCTGCCGCTGTGCGCAGGGTTAGCGCGGTGAGGAGGAAGAGTGTAAGTGTCTGACTCATAAATGGCATTCGAGCCTCTCTCTGACCTCGTCAAGCGATTTTTGCTGGATGTAGAGTTGGTGCCAAACTTCGATGTTGAGTAGCATCCATAAGCGAACGTGGTTGTCGCGGCGCTGTTGGGTGTGCTCCTGGAGCAGTTGCAGAACCTTTTCTTTTTGGAAGAGGCCGTTGTTGACGACATGGGCGTCGCTGAGGTAGTTGTGTACGAAGGAGCGCAGGTCGTTTTGGAACCAGTAAGCGATTGGGAACATGAAGCCCTGTTTTTCGCGCTCGACGATACTGGATGGCAGGTAGTCCTCTCCCAGGCGGCGCAAGATGTACTTCAACTGGCGACCACGTATCTTCAGCCGTGGCGGAAAACGGGCCACGAATTCCACGAGGTGGTGGTCGAGGAAGGGGGAGCGCGCTTCCAGGCCGTGGGCCATTGTCATGCGGTCCGTAAGCATGAGCGAGTGTTCCGGCAGGCGGGTGACGAAGTCGGCGTAGAGCATACGATCCAGGGCGTGGCCGGCGTTGGGTTGGTGGTATTGGTCAACGATGACCGAGGCAGCGTCCAGGTGGCGCACCTGCCGCCATAGCTCTGGGCTGAAAAGCTCCTCTTTTTCCTGGTGGTTGAAGCGGAAGAAGGCCGTGGCTTCGGCGTAGCGGCGGCCGCTGTCCGGTTGTGCCGAAAGCTGCTCCATCCAGCGCAATTTTTGGGTCACGCTTTTGTAGGCAAAGTTTTCGGGCAGGGCGTGAACAATGGGGGCGATGACGTGCTGCCGTAGTAGCGAGGGCACGCGGGCGTAGTGCTGAAGGTAGCGCAGACCCAGGTAGCGATCGAAGCCGGCGAACAATTCGTCGCCCCCATCGCCGCCCATGACGACCTTAACATGGTGCGAGGCGAGCCTGGCGGAGTGGAACATGCAGGCGGCGATAGGATCCGACGGCTCGTCCATGTGCCACACAATGCGCGGCAGGAGACGAATCAGATCCGACTGTACGCGCTCTTCGACGTGGTCTGTGTTGAAGTGTTCGGCCACAGTGCGGGCGTAGGGTAGCTCGTTGAAGCTTTGTTCTTCTACTCCGATGGCGAAGGTCTTGAAGGGGGACCCGTTGGCTTGAGGCAGACCGCCTTGCTTACTCATGAGCGCCACGACCATACTGGAATCCATCCCGCCGCTGAGGAAGGCTCCCACGGGCACGTCACTGACCAGGTGGGAGCCTACGGCGTCGCTCAGGTAGTGGTCCAGTCCTTCGAGGTATTCGTCGTCTGGTAGCCGCAGTTTGTCGTTAAACGACAGTTCCCAGTACTGGCTGATGTTCAGGCGGCCGTCTTGCAACGTTAGGATGTGGGCCGGCGGCATTTTGTGGATGCCCTTGAACATTGTGCGTGGCGGCGGAACGAATCGTAGGGAGAGGTAGTAGTGCAGGGAGACGGGGTCCAGTTCTGGTTCTATATGGCCGGCAGCGAGAATACTTTTGGGCTCGGAAGCGAAAAATAAGTGCCCGTTGGCCTGTGTGTAGAAGAGGGGCTTCTGGCCCAGGCGATCGCGCGCCAAGAGTAGTTTTTGTTGGCGCTCGTCCCAAATGGCGAAGGCGAACATGCCGCGCAGGTGTTGTACGCACTCCTCGCCGTAGGTCTCGTAGAGATGCACGATGACTTCCGTGTCCGAGTGTGTGTTGAAGCAGTGGCCCAGGCGCTCCATCTCGGCGCGTAAGGCGCGATAGTTGTAGATCTCACCGTTGAAGACGATGGAGACGGTCCTGTCTTCGTTGTAGACAGGCATGTGGCCGCCCGGCAGATCAATGATGCTAAGGCGGCGGCTGGCCATGCCCACGTTTTGACGATGGTTTAGATAGTACCCTTCGTCGTCGGGACCACGATGAGCGATGACCTGGGCCATGCGTTCTAAGGTCGCTCTTTCAACGCGGGTTTCCTGGTCTGCTCTAATGGCTATTCCGCAAATTCCGCACATAGGTTAGGGTCCACCTTTTGTTAGCCAGTCGTCGATCTCATCCACTAATTGCGCGATGACGCGCTCGTCGTATAGGACAAGGGAGCCGAGATTGGCGACGTTTGCATAGTGATCAGCGTTGGGCAAGGTCATGCATTCCCTGGGGTCCGAGATAGTTGCGCAGAGGTCTTGCAAAAATTCTCTGTCAGCTTCGCTCTCCAGGGCGCCATCGATGAGAAGGAGTGGTTTGTGGTTGGAGCGGGAGAAGTAGTCGAGGTGGCTTTCCAGCGTCAGGTTGGCGCGGGCTTCGAGGGTGACGTCGTCCGGAACGGGCCGAACGAGGTTCATGTAGCGCATGGCGCGTCGTTGAAAGTAATCCCACTCCGGATCGCTTTCGGCGCCCAATCGTTCTTGGACGCGGCGGCTGGGGCCGATGGCCACAATCTTGAGCACCCGCGGATCCTGAATGCCGGCCGTGATCGCCAGATCCGTTCCTTCGCTGTGCCCAATGGTATACAGGCGGTCGGGGTCCACGATGTCCAGGGAGGCCAGGTAATCGATGGCGTTGGTAAAATCGGCCACCGGCGCTAGGTCATCCAGCGAGTTGATTTCCGGCGGGTCGTCCGATTCTCCGTATCCGCGCCGATCGACGCTCAGCGCCACGTAATCTCGCTCGGCCAGTTTCTTGCCCAAGAGGCGGTAGAGCCCCAGTTTGCGCCCTTCCGGTGTGGAACCGTGAAGAAGGAGAATGCCCGGGTGGGGGCCGGCCGTTGGCGGCTCGTAGACGGTGCCGGCCATGGTCAGCCCCTGACTGGTGAACGTCACATCCCTGCCCACGTCGTCAAGATAAGCGCGATCGTCCTTGTAGGAGCCAGCGCTAATAGACAGAGCTTTCTTCATCGGCGGCGTAATAACCAGGCGCACGTCGAAGGCCCAATTTTGCAACGCAACGGGTGCCCACGCCGGCGGCGTGCGGCCGAACAAGAAGGCCGGAGAGAGGACCAGGCTCAGGCAGACGGCCCCGAAGAGGGCTGCCGAAAATATGCGTTTCCAGAATCGGTTTTCAAACAGAGTGCGCCTGCGCTTCATGTCTTAATGGGTTGCCCGCTTTAATGCCCTCGTAGGTGGCCCGTAGCCCGTCTCGAAGGTCCACGCCGGCATGGAAGGCAAGCATCCGCTCCGCTTTCTTAGTGGAGAAAGCGGTGTTTCCCGTAAAGAACTTCAGGCTGCGGCGCGTGAAAGGCGCCTCCTTGCCCAGGGCGCTGAAGACCGTTTCGAGTGCGTAGCAGCCGGCCCACACCAGGGACTTGGGCAGTTGAAGGCGGGGCCTAGGGGCGGCGGCTACGGTGGCGATTTCGTTGGCCAGCTCGCGCAGGGTCGTGGCGCGCGGCCCGGCGACAATGAACACTTCGTTGAGCGCTTCGTCTCGGTGGGCGGCGGCTTCGAAGGCGCGCACCATGTCTGCGATGTAGACGGCATGGCGCAAGGTCTGCCCATCGCCGACGAAGAAAAAGCGGCCTTTTTCAATGGTGCGGAAAAGCTTTTCTGTGCGCGGGCAGCCGGGACCGTATACCCAGGCCGGGCGCAGGACGGTGAGGGAATAGCCGTTTTCCCGAGCGTATTGTAGAACCGCCTCTTCGCCCGCCAATTTAGATTTTTCGTAGGCGATGTCTGGATGGCACGGGCTGTCTTCGTCGGCCGGGGGATTCTCGATGTCCCCAAAAACGCCCACGCTGCTGCAGTGTACGAAGCGCCCCACGCCAGCTTCGTGGCAACGTTGCACGAAGTCGCGGGCGCCGTCGACGTTAACCTGCCAGAAGTAGTCGTCGTCAACGCCCGTTTCGAGATGAGCGCTGGCGAGGTGGAAGCAGACGTCCTGGTTCTTTAGGTGGGGCTGAAGCAGCTCGGCGTCGCGGAAGTCGCCCCGGATAATGCATAGACTGGACTCATCTTGCAGGGGCTGCAGGGCGTCTGTATGTAAGTCGACGGCCGTGACCTGGCGACCGCGCTTCAATTGGTCGGCGACCAGGTGGCGACCGATGAAGCCGCCGGCGCCGGTGATAAGTACTTTCATATCAGGCGTCCTTGCGCGCGCTAACGATTACCGCGTAGCCCTCGCTGAAGGCAAGGAGGCGGTCTAGTTGGGAGATAGCCCAGAATAGTGGGTAGGCGGCGGAGTAGAGTTTGTAGCTTTTACCAACCGATTGTAACTGGTCCTCGTTCTGAGGTGCAATCTGGCCCGCTTCAACGCCGGCGTCGCTGCCCTTGGACAGGAGTTTTACGTAGGCGAAGTTGATCACTAACTCCACCATCTCTGTGAAGAACCGAGAATAACTACTGCGTGCGATGGGCTGCAGGGCTGCCTGGCGCAGTTGCTCTTCCAGCGCATCGGCGCTGTAGCCGTCCACCACGTGGCCATAATCCTGGGCGTGCATGCCTAACAGGTGCTTGATGCGGTTGGCCAGCTTGTGCGGATCGCCACCGGGAGTAGTCACGATGATGCGCCCGCCCGGCTTGAGAACGCGCGTCAGCTCTTCGTTGATAGGGCCAGGATCGCGTAGATGTTCGTGGACGTCAATGGTTATGATCACGTCGAACCTGTGGTCGGCGAATGGTATTGTACCCGCTTCTTTGTCTACGAGGACTACGTCGTCTCCAGTCAGGGATGCGATCTGGTCCACGCTGTTCTGTTCCATATCGGCCCACGTCCAGTTGCCGCCGTGCTTCTTGAAGTGCCAGTTAAGTGCGCCGTTGTTGTCACCGCAGGTCAGCAAGAGGCATTCTTGTCCGGCCACGCCGCCCAAGACTGACGCTTGGCGGAGGAGAGCCTTAAGCTTCTGCTGCTTTTTAAGTGTGCGCCGGAACATGCGCAGTTGCCAGGGCTCTGCGGCGTCGGTTTTTTGTCGTATCTCGGTTATTGTTGTCATTACGATCTCCTGTCAGTCACATGTAGATGTGTGATCCCGAACTGCGTTCGGGGCGTAGTAATGTGGAGTATGTGATCCACCACACGCTACAGGCCACATTCCACCCGCTACATGACTCCTACCGGATACCCGGTGTAAAGGTCATCGATTTCCCGGTCAACGCTGTGCCTGTCCCATCCCAACTCCTCGGCCATAATGCAGGCGCAATTATACACTACCTGCGAGTCGGGTGGGCCGGCGCTGCCCAGAGGCGTGCGGCGGCGAATCACGTCGCTGAGCTTCAGCGCCATTTCGGCGCGGACGGCGTGGGCAACTTCGGCACGAGTGACGGGGACGCCGGCGCCCACCGTTTCTGCCCAGCACGCGTCCTGTTTGACGTATGAGAGTATCTCGGGATAGGCGCTGCCATAGTCCTGTACGAGGTGTCTGGCCACCGGCCTAGAAATGGCGCCTACTTGCATCATGTTGCGGACCGCGGCGTCAGAAAAGTGATTCCAATCGATAATGGCGCCGCCGTAGAGACGCTGAAAGCGTGTATCAGAAGAGAGCGTGGACCGTCCTAGCTTTTGGACGAGCAGGTCGACGGTCTTCTCGGCCAAATGGCGCGCCGTCGTATACTTCACGCCCACGGTAGTGACCAGGCCCTCTGTGTCATGGGAGCTATGGTCTATCAGCCGACCGGTGCGTAGGAGCTTCACCTGGTTGCAGTGCGCCGGTCGTGTCCTCATCTGATCAGCCAACGGCAAATAACCAAAATGAACCTGGTCGACGTCGTCCGGGGTGAGGCGGGCAGGTGGATAGGCTTCATTAACCTCTTCCAGGAAAGCATCTATCGTCTGTTTTGTGACGGCGGACGCGCCCACCGCACCTTGATGCGTCTCGTGAAGTGTGCCCACGATAGAATTGTTGCGCCAGGGAGCAATGAAAAGGATTCGAGAGCATTCCTTGGTGCCGCCATCCGGCAACTCCTGTTTGTAATGGCTGTTAATAGCCACAGCGATGTCGGGCAGGATCTGCCGCGTCACCAGATTTATGGCCGTCGATGGGCGAAAGGCAGGAAGGTGGTCGTCCGAAAGCAGGTAGGAAGACCTGCCGTTGTCCCCCATCTGATTCAATATTTCGTCGGCCCAGGGACCGGCGGCGTTGACGACGATGTGGGCCCGGATCTGTAGTGATTGGTCTGTGAGCCGGTCTGCGACCTGCGCGCCTACCACGCGGCCATTATGACGCAGAAGCCTGGTCACCGCGACATAGTTGGCTACGGACGCACCGCGCTCAGCGGCCGACAGAATGAAAGACAGGACCATGCGCTCGGTGTTACTGACCTGTGCATCGTACCATAGCACGCCGCCGCTGATAGCACCGTCATCGTGGATCTGCATGCGCGCCAGACAGTCGTCTCGGCTGAGAATCTGGCCAGCGGGCAGCGAGCGGGCGGGGTCCATGCCCCAGTTGCGATCGAGGCTGAGTAGGTCGTTGAGCTTAAGGGCGAGGGTCAAGAGCGGCCGGCTGCGCAGCAACGGGCGTTCATAAGTGGGCATGAGGCATGTCAGCGGCCGAACGAGATGTGGCGCAATGCGCAGATAGGCCTGCCGCTCGCGCACCATCTTGCGCAACTGGGCCAGGTTGGCGTCCTGGAGGTAGCGCAGGCCTCCGTGCACCGTCTTCAGGCTGTTGGCCGAGGTGGCTGCGCCAAAGTCGTCGCGCTCCACCAGTGCCACGCTCAGCCCGCGCAGGGTGGCGTCCCAGGCGATGCAAGCCCCGGTAATACCGCCGCCGATGACGAGGATGTCGTATGTTTTTTGGGTTAGGGTGTCTAAGTTGCGGATCATAGTGATGAGCTGGAGGATAGAGCTAGAGTGCTCTATCCTTCCTCGCAAAAGCCATCAGGTGCCATCCTAGCGGGCGGACGAGGGTGCGAGGCACCGTATTAAAGGCGCCGACGAATAAGTGATTGTAGAGCGCACCTTTGAGCCCCCCGTGGAGGCGTGAGGGTACGGGAAAGCGCTCGGGAATGATCTCTGCCTCGGAAAACGGTTTGAGCAGTTGCCGGTACTCACGAATCGAGTATTTACATAGTGCCGGCGCGTCTTCATGCTCCAATTCAACTTTCATCAACTTGGAGAGCCCGTTGAGCCAGGAGTGCCTATTGTAGACCATTGTGATTGCTTCGCCGCCGGGTTTAAGCACACGATAAATCTCATCTATCATCTTGGCTGCGTTAGCCGTATATTGCAACACGCCGTGCGCGTAGACAACGTCGAAGGTGGCATCAGGAAAGGTCATATCTTCACCGTTCATGACGGCAAGCTCGGCGTCCAGCCCTTCTCCCTGGAAATATTGCCGGGCCAGCTCGATGGACGTTTCGGCCAGGTCGATACCGGAGACGCGCGCGCCGCCGCGGGCGAAGCGCACAAGGTCGATGCCCACGCCGCAGCCCACTTCCAACAACTCCTTGTCGCCATAGCCGTCGAAGGAAACGAGCCGTGGAAGGTAGCGCAGCTTGTCAAAGCGATATTCGTCTAGTTCCCTGAAAAAACCGCGGGATCCGATGGGATGTGTTGCGATTTCGAGGTCGTGAATGTGCTCGTTCCAATAGGCGCGGATGGCCTCGATAGTTCCGTTTTGGTGCATTTTTGCCACTAATTACACGGATTATGCTAGTTTTTTCTCAACAAAAGGTCGGCCGCTCACCGCTCGAATGCCATTAGGCATTCGCCGGCAGAACTTCTTGAACCGGTAAGTCCTGCACCTGCCGCTGCCACAGTTCGAAGACCATCAGCGCCCATAAGCGGTGGCTGTGATTGGAGCGGCGGGCCAGATGCTCCTCGACCCAACCGCTGACGCAATCAGGGTCGAAGTAGCCACGGCGGCGCACTGTGTCCGGCGCCAGCAGATCCAACATCATGGGGCGTAGGGCCGACGCTTCGCGTAGCCAGTGCTTCAGGGGGATGCTAAAGCCTTCTTTCGGTTTATCCAAGACCTCTGCCGGAAGTAGGCCCTCGACCGCCTTACGTAGTAGTATCTTTGTGTTGTTTCCCTTCAGCTTCATGTGCGGCGGTAGATTGAGCGCGAACTCCACGATGCGATGGTCCAGCAACGGCACTCGCGCCTCCAGCGAAACGGCCATGCTCATGCGGTCCACTTTGGTCAGTATATCGTCCACGAGATACGTGTTGACGTCTACGTACTGCTGTTGCGCCAACGGATCGCGTTCTGCCGCTTGCGCGAAGTACGCGCTCATGAAGCCCTCCACGCCGTTGCCGGTCGTGTCCAGAGCGTGGTAGAGGTCGGGAGCATAGAGCCGTCTCCTGTCGGCACCGTTCATGAAGATCATCCAGCGCGTGTGTTGCAGCGCGGGCGGCAGCGCGGCGCCTTCGATGAAGCGCTTACTTTTGTTAATAAAGCCCTTCTTTGCCGGGTGCGGCGGCACAAGATCCGATACCATGGGCAAGGCACGTCGACGCACGACGGCCGGTAACCAGCGCTCGTAACGCCTCGCCAGGTTCTGCGCCACGTATGTGTCATAACCGCCGAAGATTTCGTCGCCGCCATCGCCGGAGAGGACGACCTTCACCGATTGGCGTGCCACTTCCGACACCAGGTAGGTAGGAAATATGGAAAAATCGGCAAATGGTTCGTCCAGGTGCCGCACGAGGCGCTCGGCCGTGTCTGCAATGTGCGGGTTGAGAATTTCCTCGTGATGGTTGGTGCCAAAGCGTTGCGAAACCAGCCGGGCGTAAGGCAGTTCGTTGTAGGTGACGTTCTCGAAACCGATTGAGAAGGTGCGCACCGGCCGCGCCGATGCCTCGCTCATAAAGGCAACGATGGCGCTAGAGTCGATGCCGCCGCTGAGAAAAGCCCCCAGGGGCACGTCGGCAATCATGCGCAATTGCACGGCGTCCTGGATGAGCTCTTGCAGTCTTACGACGGACGCTTCTTCGCTCAATTCAACCGGTTGGTAAGGAATACGCCAGTACTGTTGCACCTGACAATCACCGTTTTCAACGATGAGTCGATGGCCTGGCGGAAGCTTGTGTACCTGACTGAATATGGTCCGCGGTGTCGGAATGTACTCCAACGTTAGAAAGTGGTCGAGGGCCTGCAGGTCGATTTCGCGGGGCACAGTTGGGTCCGCGATCAGAGCTTTCAACTCCGACGCAAAAGCCAATCGCTCTGCCGACGCGTGATAGTAGAGCGGTTTAATGCCCAGGCGGTCTCGGGCGATGAGCAGGCGCCGGTGCGCGTTGTCCCACAGGGCGAAGGCGAACATGCCGTTGAAGTGATGGACGCAGTCGTCTCCGTATTCTTCGTAGGCATGAACAATGACTTCCGTGTCCGTTTCGGTCTTGAACGCGTGTCCCTTCTTCTCCAGCTGCTCCCGCAGGCGGCGAAAGTTGTATATCTCGCCGTTGAAGACCACCCACACCGAGCCGTCTTCGTTGCCGATGGGCTGTTTACCCGTGGACAGGTCGATGATGCTCAGCCGCCGCATGGCGAGGCCGACCATGGGTGTTACGTAGCAGCCGGAGTCATCGGGCCCACGATGCTGCAAGGTTGCGTTCATAGACGCTAATAGCTGCTCATCGACAGAGTGCTGTGCGTTGAGACTAACGATGCCGCAAATGCCACACATAGAATGATCTTTCGTTGCTTACTTACTGGAAAGGACGGAGCCGATCTGCTCGCCAGAAACTGCCTCGGTATTAAGCACCCCTACCTCGGTGATCGGTTTGGAGAGCCTAGCAGCCGTGAAGGCTTTCTCCAGCTTCTGTAGATAAGTATCCATGGAAAGCGCCTCTTGGGCGAACGTCCGGGCGTTCTCTCCCAGCCGGCGACATAGGGCCTCGTCCTGCAGCAGGCAGCGCAGGCCGTCTGCGTAGGCGGCGGGCGTGGGTTCGACGATGAGCGCCGTCTCCTCAGACAGCACCTGTGTATGGGCATAGATGTCTGTCGCCAGGATCGGTTTGCCCGCGTACAGATAGGTGTAGAGCTTGAGCGGCACGGACAGACCTTCGGTGCGTGGCGACGCGAGCACGGTGGCCAGTTCCAGGTATTCTAGCGCCTCTGTGATGGGGACGGTGCCCACAAAGACTACATGCTTGCTAAGCTGCATTTCCTCCGCAGCGCGCTGCCACTTGTCAACCATCTTTTCAGAGCCACCGACCATGACGATGGCCAGCTCGGGGTACTCCTCGACCAGGACCCGCGCGCCTTCAAAGAGCAGATCTAGGCCTTGATAACGCTCAAAGTTACCCGTATAGACCACCAGCGGCCGCCCATCCAGGCCCAGTCGTTGGCGCAAGCGCGTGGCTGCATCGGCGCCGGGCTGGAGTACATTGTGAATGGCGGTGTTTTCGATGCGGATTTGGTTGGCGTTTGGATTCACGGACAGGACATGTTCTTCTAAATCTACGCCCACCGTTAATACCACCGAGCAGGTCTTGAGCACCGCCCGCTCCAGGAATGCGAAGAGCTTGATGAATATGGGCTTGTTGTATTTAGAGCGTCCATAATCGAAGTTCCGCAACTGCTGTGGCAGGCTGGAGTGCATGTCGTAGATGTGCGGGACACGGAAGAGAAAGCCAAGGATCATGGCGTAGAAGGCGGCTTCTTCGTGGGAATGGATGGCGTCGTAGCGCCGCCGCACCAACATGGTGAGTGCTTGGAAGAACAGCAGCACATCTAAAAAGATCTTGACCGCCGAGGGTCCAATGGGTACGTTCTCTATCTGTCGGAAGGGGTAGGTGCGGTGGATGGTGACGTTGGGAATCTTTACATCGGTCCCTACGTGGATAGTGAGCAGGTCTACCTCATATCCCAGGCGAGAAAGACCGTGCAGCCGCTGGAAGATACTAATCGGGGTTCCACGCGGCGCGAAGAAGGGTTCTGGAGCAATCATCAGTATTTTCACAGCAGTGCCTCCATTGTGTTGCTGGGAAGAAGGATCTAGTATGCGCCGCGCGCGCGGACAACGGCCCCCGGCGTCTGGGTCAGAATCTGCAAATCGAGCCAGATGGACCAGTTGCGGATGTACTGCATGTCTAGCTGCACGCGCTCTTCATAGTCCAGGTCCGAGCGGCCGCTGACCTGCCAGAGGCCGGTGATGCCGGGGGGCACGGTGAGTAGGTTCATGCCCCATTGGCGGTACATGGCCATCTCGGCAGGGGAGATCATGCGCGGGCCGACCAAGGACATTTCGCGCTTGATGACGTTTAAGAATTGCGGTAGCTCGTCCAGGCTGTACTTGCGCAAAAAGTGGCCGATGCGGGTGATGCGCGGGTCGTCTTTGAGCTTGTGGTTGCGCCGCAGCTCTTCGCTCAGGTGCGGGTGTCTGGCCAGGATCTCGTCGCCGTTGATGTGCATGGTACGGAATTTGTAGGCGTCGAACTCTTTGCCGTTAATGCCCATGACGCGGCGGCGGTAGAAGACAGGCCCAGGAGAATCGAGCTTAATGGCGATGGCGATGAGGATGAGCACGGGCGCGATGACGATGAGGCCAGGCAGGGCGATGCTATAGTCGAGGATCCACTTGAGGGCGAGATCGGCGCCGGTGAGCCGGGCCTTGTTGACGCGCACGAGGGGCACGAAGGCCATCTCTTTGACTTCGAGGCCAGTGGTGATGATTTCGAAGAGGCCGGAGGAGAGGCGCAGGTTGAGGTCGTCGCGCAGGCCGTAGCGGCTAAATATCTGCACAATCTGTTGGCGGCTGAGGGCGCTGGTGGCCAGGATGAGTTCTTCCGTACCGTGCCGCTCGATAAGTTCATCAAGCTGCTCAATCGTCCCCAACGTGTGTAGGTCGGAGGTCACCGGCGTGTGTGGCGGTAGCTCGTCATCGACGAAGCCGGCGACGTGCAGGCCGGAGGTCTGCCAGCGCATGAGCTGAGTAGCCAGCGAGGCCCCTTCGGCGTTGGCGCCGACGAGGAGCGTGGGCGAAAGAAAGTAGCCACGGCGGCGCAGGCGATAGACGACGCGGCGCAGGATGAAGCGCCCGCCGGCGACAAAGAGAAAGATGAGGATCCAGGCCAGGAAGAGCCAGCCGCGGGCGAGGATGAAGCCGGGCTCGACGAAGCCGGCGACGATGACGAGGAGCATTCCCACGCTGGTGGCGCGAAAGACTCGGGCGTATTCCTGGAAGCCGCCGAGGAGGTTGCCGCGGTCGTAGAGGCCGAAGGCGGTGAAGATGATGAGCCAGATAAGGATGAGCAGGAGGCTGACGGCCTGGTAGAAGGGGTATTCGGGCTCGACGGCGAGGCGGAAGAGAGGCAAGCCTGATTGGAAGCGTATCCAGTAGGCGATTAGGAAGCCGGCGCCGACGGCGAGGAGGTCATTGACTATAAGCGTGTAGGCGAAGAGCCGCCACTGGGTTACCGAGGAGAGCCGGCGGGAGGCTTGTTGGACGAGATCGGCGTGTTTGGTGCCGAAGACTTGTGTGAGCTGTTTTGTGTGTGATTCCATTGTTCGCTCCAATACTGGTTTATTCGCTGCCGGCGGTTGTCTGTGTTTCCTGAACTTCTTGCCGAGTGGCTTGTGATTCGTAGAGATAGACGCGCATGGGGAAGGTGCGTCCGGCAACGGTGACGTCGAAGGCGGCCACGTGTTGGGCGTTGTTGACGACCCAGCGGTGTTTGACGGGTTCTTTTGAGGGCGTGGTGAGATCGAGGACGAACCAGACGCGTTCTTCGTCGCCGAGCATGTCGTCAACGTCGCCCCAGTGGAGGTTGGACGTTTCTCTCTGCAGGTAGTAGTCGGCGAGATCTTGTTGGGGGGTGACGATGCGGTCGTCTTCGCCGGCGCGCTCCTGGATGAAGGCGAAGGCCGCTTTCCAGTTGTCGCGGTTGCCGTTTTGGTAGCGGTAATAGAGCAGATTGTCGCTCATGGGGGCCAGAACAACGACGGCGAGGGCGCTGAGGGCCACGACGGTGTAGGGTTTGGGCATCTGTTGTAGGAGTTCCCGGGCGGCGACGCCGCCGAGGATGGCGATGCTGGTCAGGGAGATAAATACGTAGCGGTTGGCAGTATATTGGATGAGAGCCAGGGCCATGATCGCCAGAAGGGGTAGGACAGCAGTAAGCGTGAGCAGGAGCCCGGCGCGGTTCCTTTTGCGCAGGAGGATGGCGGCACCGGCGGCGGCGAAGCAGGCCAGCGGCAGGCCTACGTAGAAGACGACACCGGCGAGGATCCACACAGGGTTGTTGTTGACGAAGCCGAAGGCGCGTTCCCAGTTATCTATACCGATGATGAAGTTATGGTAGAGGAGCCAGACGGCAGCGAGGATGCCGGGGCCGAAAAAGAGGAGCAGGTTACGCCGGTTGAGGCCAGAGGGTCTGGGGAAGCGCAAAATGACGAGCAGGAGGACGTAGATGAAGGTGATAGGACCGAGGAAGGCGGCGACGTCGCGCTCCTTAATAGCCAGGGCCAGGAAAACGAGGGACAGGATGAGGTAGAGGGGTCGGTCTCGTTCCAGGCCGTAGTAGAAGAAGATAAGGGCCAGGGTGAAGAATAGGAGCAGCGACGTGTAAAAGCGGGCATTTTGGGACCAGTAGAGATGCCACTGGGAAACTGCGAGGAGGAGGCAGGCGAGGAGGGCGCTAAGGGGGCCGACCATGCGCCGGGCGACGAAGTAGAGGATGGGAATGGTGAGCACACCGATGAGGGCGGCGGGCAGGCGAGCGGCAACCTCATTGGTGCCCAACGCGTCGAGGGACAGGCGGGTGAGGAGCAGGGAGAGGGCGGGCAGGTCCAGGAGGTTGAAGGAGGATAGTTCTGTGGTGCGGCGCACGGTGATCCACTCGTCGCCCCAGAAGCTCCAGCGGCCTATTCTGTAGAGGCGCAGGGCGGCGGTGAAGGCCACGAGTCCCAGGAGGAGGAGAAGTTGATAGGATTGTTTCTCTTTAATGGTTTCTAAGAATCTATGTAACATGGGGTTGGAGTTGAAAAATGAAGCGTCTGGTTTGACGGGTTACAGGGCCGGCAGGGCGCGGATCAGGCGCGCGTAGTTGGCGGCGACTTGGCGCAGGTAGGGGCTCCAGCGGGAGGGAATGAGGGCCAGGGGTACGGAGAAGACCCGCGGGGCAGCGATGGTGAAGAGCAGGAGTTTGTAGAGCCAGCCGGCGTGGCGGCCGTTGTGTTTGCGGAAATAGTGTAGTTTGCTGCGGTACAGTTGCATGAACATGGGCCCGGCGACTTGCCTGGTGCTCTGCCCGCCGTAGTGCACGATCCGGGCCCTGGGCACCCAATGCAGGGACCAGCCGGCCCGGCGCAGGCGGTGGCAGAGGTCGATCTCTTCAGAGTACATGAAGAAGTCTTCGTCGAGGAGCCCGGTTTCGCCGAGAGCCGACCGGCGCACCAGCAAGCAGGCGCCCAGCAAGCTGTCGACGGGGCGTGCGCTGTCGAGTGCCCAGCGTTTCATAGGGTATTGGGCAAAGGGCCAGAGGAGGTCGAGGTGTAGCAGGTACCATAGCTCGCGCGGCAGGGTGGGGGCGGGGTAGCAGGAGGTCTGCAGGCTGCCGTCGGGGTTGAGAATGTGGGGGCCGGCGGCGCCGGCGCGCGGGTGGGCGTCCATGAAACCCAGGAGGGCGGAGATGGCGCCGGGTTTGACCTCGGTGTCGGGGTTGAGGAGAAGGATGTAGTCTCCGCTGGCGCGGCGGATGCCCTGGTTGTTGGCGCGGGCGAAGCCGGCGTTTTGGCGGTTCTGCATTAGGATAACCTGGCCGAACTGCTTTTCTAAGGCCAGCGCGGCGTCGAGGCTGTCGTCGCTGGAGTGGTTGTCGACAACGATGATTTCCCAGGACGAGCCTCGGGACGCCAGCGCCTGGCACTCGGAAAGCACAGAGCGCAGGCAAGTGGCGAGGAGGGGGCCGGTGTTCCAGTTGACGATGATGATGGAGAGTTTCATGGGAGTTGGAGTGTTGAGTTTAGATTGTGACCCGTAGAGTGTGGGAGCGCCTTTCACACTCCACACACTACGTCCCGAACGCAGTTCGGGCTCACATATCCACAAGCTGTTTACGACCGACGGTAAGCAAAGATATACCAAAGGGTGCGGGAACGAAACGCTCGATCCAGATGAGTAGGGGAACGAGCCGGTTGAAGAGCTTGAGCTGGCCCGAGGGCGGTGTTTCATGGCGCAAGAGGCGGGCGCTTACAAACCAACCGACTGCGCCGATCATGTTGATGTATTTCTGGGCCACGATGTGGAGACCGAGCTCCTGAAAGGTAGTAGCTAACTGACGTTTGTTGTAACGTCGACAGTGGCCGATGGTCCGGTCGATTTTTCCGTATAGTACGTTGTGCGCGGGCAGGACGAGGATGAGATTACCGCCGGGCTGCAGCAGGGAGACAGCTCTTTGTAAGGCGCCGACGTCGTCCTCTATGTGTTCGAAGACGTTAAGGGAGAAGACGGTGTCTAGCCGGTAGCGAGCTAATTCTAGCATGGCGTCGCTGTTGGCATCGATGAGGCGAGCAATCACGTGGGGATGTTGCGCGTATATTTTGTTGACGTGGTTAATGCTGTCGGCGGAGACGTCAGTGCCGACGTAGAGTTGGCGGTCGGTCAGGTGGCATGTAAAGTTGCCCAGCCCGCAGCCAATTTCTAGCACGCGCTGGCCTATGTACGGCTTTATCTCTTCGTAGAGCCAGAGGTCAACGCGGTCTATGAGCAGGCGGTCAGTTCGAACTTTTTGTAGGGCGGCTTCACTGTGTTGCAGGGGACTCCTCCTGAGCAGTAGAGGGCATCACTATTGTGGGACCGGAGGGGAGGATGCGCAGCCGGCAGGCAAGGTCATAGAGACCGTAGGCAGCGAAGGGAATGAGCAGAGCGTCTACGGGCAGACGGTAGCGGATGTTGGCCCACGTGGCCAGGTGAATGGCAGTGTAGGTAAGGATAAAGAGAAAGATAAGAGCTAGAAAGGGTCGGGCGGGGGCTAAGTTTGGTGTCTGCATGGACGGCAGTTCGTTCGAACTGCTATTATGCGGTTTCGGCAGGCGGCTCCACAGTCGGAAGAGCACGAGGAGGGTGCCGTAGGCCATGAATGGCAGGGTGAGGCCAAAGCTGAATACGCGCGCAGCATTGCTGATAAGCGTGGAGTCTGGCGTGGGCCAGAAAAGAAAGTAGATGGGTACGCGGCTGAGGGAAAGCCTGAGATAGCGGACGGGATCTTCCTCAATGAAGGCCAGCGCGCGCTGCATGAGTTGCCGATCCAGCGCGGCTTCGTCGAGATGGCGTAGCTCCTGGGGGATGAGGTCCTGGTAGGTGACGCCGTGCTCGGGGGAGAGGACGGGCTCGAATTGTGTGCCGTAGATGGGATGGTTGCCCCAGAAGAAGGTGAAGCCGGCGTTAGTGTTGGGAAGCATAAGGCGGTTGAAGGTGCGGTAGTTGCGGACAATGGCAGGCGAGAGGAGGACGGCGGCTACGAGGCCAGTTAGGGCGAGCGAGCGCAGGGAAGCGCGCAGGTTGCCTTCACGGCGGCCGAGCCAGGCCAGGTATAGAAATAGGAGGATAGCGAAGAACAAGATCACCTGTCGCAGGAGGATGGCCACACCAATGGCCAGGCCGAGTTCGACGGCCAGGCGAGTGTTTTTCAAGCAGTACAGGGAACTGCCGTTGAGCGTGCTTCGGCCGGGATATTGAGCTTGCAGGCAGGTAATGAGGCGGCGGGAGACATCGAAGAGCCAGAGCAGGCATACAATATAGAAGGCTTCGGTCATGAGGGCGGTCGCATAGAGGATGAAGTAGCCGTAGAGGGCGACAATAGCGGCCGACAGCAGGGCGATCTGTTTGCCGAAGGTTTGGGCCACGAGGCGATAGGTGAGCGCGGGCGTTAAAATGCCGACAATGACGGATTGGATGAGGCGGGCCATTAGGGGCGAATGCCCAAAGAGGGTGTAGACGGCGGCGAGATAGAGAGTGTATAGATAGGACCAGAAGGAGGTGGGCTGGCCGGCGCGTGCATAGGGCCACCAGTTCTCCTGGAAGCTGAAGCCGTGGCCGGTGGCAAGTCGTCGGGCCAGAGCGTCATACGAGATCTGGTCGTAGGTTCCGCCACGGGCGTCGGCGAGACTGTCGCCGAGATAGAGGGCGAGCGCGACGCGCAAGGCGACGGCGAGGATTAGGATGGCAAGGAGAAGGGTCTGCGGCCTAGCCGGCCACAGGCCGTTCTGCGAACGGCTGGGCGTAGGTAGCCGCCCGGGGCTTGTCTTGGTGTTGTTTTGCATATGGTTCATGGTTACCAGTCGTTGTTCTCGCTGTAGCCGAGGTCGACGAGGGCGCGGCCGGCGATGAGCTTGAAGATGGTTTTCTTGAGGGTGGGCCAGGTGCGCCAGTAGCCGGTGGGGCGGAAGTTTCTGGGCTTTTGCACGTGGTCCCACTTGACTTGCTCCTGAGCCAGGGCGGAGGAGCCGATGACGCGAATGTTGTCGATTTCGCCGTAGGGATAGCTCTGTGGGTCGAGACAGAAGTGGCAGCAGGCCTGGCGCACGAAGGTGTGGGGGTCTTGCAGGGCGTCTTCATAGCGCACGAGCCAGTAGTCTGTGCGGCTGCTCTCTGCGAAATGGTCGAGGGCGCGGCGCACGGCGATGGCGCTGCGCCGCCAGCGCAGGCAGACCTGGATGAAGTTGAGCCGCGGCCAGGTGCGCAGGGTGGAGTGTACGAGGTCGCGGCCGTCGCGCAGCAGGATGAGCAGCTGCTCATGGGGGAACATGGTGAAGAACTGGCTGAGGTATTGCACGTTAGGCATTTTGACGAGCACGCGTTGATCGGGTGGCACGGGCTGGTGCAGGAGGGCGAGGAGGGCGGCGCCGAAAAGGGGCAGGAAGTCGGCGTCTGACAGTTTGTCGTTGTTGAGCCAGTAGCCGAGCAGGAATTTTTGTTGTAGCTGTAGTACGTCACCGGTTAGTTGCAGGGCGGGCACTTCCCACAGGTGGTGTGGGTAGGCGTGTAACTGCGGGTGGCGGCGCAGGAGCTCGCCGACGTAGACGGTGCCGCTGCGTGGCATGATGCCGTGGAT
>CAYSMQ010000017.1:21381-24942 GCA_964432035.1 uncultured Ardenticatenaceae bacterium | reverse complement strand
GCCCGCGCAGTCTCCGCCACCTGGTTCAGCACGTCATCAAGATCCAGTTGCGAAGTAATCGCCTTCGCAATCTGTACCATTGCTTCGGCGACGTCGATCTTCTCTGTCTCCAAGTTAGCCGGTAGCGACGGTCGTTTCACGATGCGCACCAGCAGCGGCAGCTTCCCCAGCGTGACAATATCGCCATCTACGAGCGAATAAGGGGTGTGGCTACCGATAGATCGCCCGTTGCGGTACGATCCGTTGGTGCTACCCAGGTCGACGATAAACAGATTCGTCGCGGTAGGACGCAGCATCACGTGCCGTCTGGAGACACCCAGCGTTGCCGCGCCACAGAAGTTCAGATCCACCAGCTCATCTGTCTCCGGCGATCCGACGCGCCGTCCAAAAACCACTTCGCCGTTTATCTCAAGACCAAATTGCTGGCTTGGATCCGTAGCCGGCGTAAAGGTGACGCGCCATGCCACATCCGGCTCCCCCTCTGGTATCCCATCTTTGTGTGGCAGGGGGCGAAACAGGCCCGTAGACGTATCGGGCACCACCGGCTCGGGCCCGATGTTGAAATGTTTTGTGTCTTTATCCTGCGAGTCGCCATCCATCTTATTCATGCTTTCTCACCTGTTGGACCACGAACTCCTCGTGCTCCAAACCGCCATGCACCCCTTTGCTCGCCACGTTGACGTGCGGCACATCTTTCGTTCCACGCATAAGAGTAACTCGCTAAGTTACGCTGTCAAATAGCACGATATTCCCAAGTGTATGCTCTTGGTCGCTATCCAGGCCCCGAAGCAACCAGAGCTAGCAACACGGCCTGTCCCATACCTGCCGGAATCGAGCTCACTTCCATATACTCATCCGGTCGGTGTGTGTTACCGGAGCGCGATAAGCCAATGCAAACAGCCGGCAATCCATAACTGAGTGGAATATTGGCATCGGTCGAAGCCATCGTGTACTCGGGCTCATCACAGCCCACATGCTTTAGCGCCGCCTCTGCCCAGCGCACCAACGGGGTCTGCCTGCGAATCCGTCCCGCCGGCCGGTTCCCAATCGTTTCTAAACCGACGTTGATCTCCTTGGCTCTCGGCGTCTGTTCAGCAACTCTCCTGACCTGTTTCACGAGCGTTTCCAACGCGCCCGGTTCCTCCGAACGCAGATCCAATAACATCGACGCCTCTCGTGCAATCGAATTGACTGTGGTTCCCCCTTCAATCACGCCCACATTATAGGTCGTCTTAGGATTCTCTGGAACCTCCAGTTCTGCCAACCGTGCAATGAGCCGGCCCAGCACATGCGTGGCGCTCGAGGTGCCAAATGCCCCCCATGAGTGTCCACCAGGTCCGTCCACTGAGATTCGAAAGCGACGCACACCAATACCTTCGTGGCACAAATAGCCGAACAAACCGCCTTCCAGCACGATGTATCGACCGCGCCTGTTGAAGTAATCCACCACTGCCCGCATACCACATAGGTCGCCCAGGCCTTCTTCGCCCACATTACCGACGAACCACACTTCGCGTTGCGGTTCAATGCCGAGCCGCCGCAAGGTCCGTGCCACCATCAACAGGCCGGCAACACCCAACGAATTATCTGCGATTCCCGGCCCACTCACATGGTCGTCATTTCGAGTGACAGTCAAATCTGTCTCTGAGGCAAAGACGGTATCCGTATGCGCACTTATGATCAGAGGATCGCCCTTTCCTTCACCACCCAGAAAGCCATAGACGTTGTGCAACGAATCTCTTTCGACTCGCTGAATCCCGATCTCGTGAAACTTCGACTCCAGGAAGTTAGCGCGCGCTTCCTCTTCAAACGTTGGGCTGGGAATCTGCTGAATCTCCACCGCCAAATCCACGATTCCCGATACGTTCTGCTCGAAATCGCTTAGCGCTGCTTTCACGTCCGGTTGTTCCGCAACTTCGGCGACCTTACTCATGCTCGACACTTCCCTCCTGGTGGCAACACCTGCCTGTGGCTTCAATGACGGTAGACGTTTACTAAGAGCAAACCCACCAGGCTCATGATGAGACCCAGATGCAAGAACAAGTTGCTGCGAGCGATCCAGGCGTCTGGCCCTGGAAACAGCTGCAGTACAAGATTAACGACGATCAAGCCCACGCCGGCCAAAGGCAACGCGCCCGGCTTGCGCACCAGAAAGCCGTTGATTCGCTCGACGAGTTCGTTGATCCATTCATTCATCCGCGGTCTACCTAAGCCTCTTCTCTCTCAATAACGTAGGGGGCGAAATAAGGTAGCAACCTTCCCGGAATCTGTCCCGAAAGTCGCATTCCGTCCGCTTCGTGTGATTCTTCTATCACCTGCCCCCGCTCGTAGAACATAGACATCAGATCGCCACGAGCGTATGGCAAGAACACGTCAAGCTGCTTGAGGTAGCGCTCCATCACCGCCTCCACGGCCAGCAACAGGGTCTCGATGTTCTTACCGGTGAGCGCCGAGACAGGCACGGTTTTCGGACCCATGATTGAGGCCAACTTGTCCTCTTGCCCATCTTCAAAGAGGTCAACCTTATTCAGGGCCACGACCGTCGGCAAGTGATCCACTTCCAGCTCTGCCAGCGTGTCTTTCACAGCCTCCATCTGCGCCATCATGTGCGGATGTTGCGCGTCAACCACGTGCAGAATAATGTCCGCCTCGTTTATCTCCTCAAGCGTCGCTCGGAATGCCGCAACAATCTGCGTTGGTAGCTTTTGAATGAAGCCAACCGTGTCCGTAAAGAGTGCCTCTCGTCCCGACGGCAATTTTACGCGGCGCGTCGTGGGATCTAACGTCGCGAAGAGCTTATCGGCCGAGGTCACGTCCGATCCACTGAGTGTGTTCAGCAGCGTCGATTTGCCGGCATTTGTGTAACCCACAATGGCCACAACCGGCAACGCCGTCTGTTGTCGCTTCGTGCGGTGTTGCTCGCGACGGGCGCGCACCTTTTCCAACTCGTCCTTAATGGTAGCGATTCGCCGGCCGATGTCACGCCGGTCCATTTCCAACTGCTTCTCGCCCGGTCCACGCACACCAACGCCGCCGCCCATACCGCCGGCGCGACCGCCGGCCTGCCGGGCAAGGTGTGTCCACATTCGGGTCAGCCGTGGCAGACGATACTCAAGCTGTGCCAGCTCCACCTGCAACTGACCTTCAGCCGTCTGCGCGTGCTGTGCAAAGATGTCAAGTATCAGCGCTGTGCGGTCGATGACCTTGATATTCTCGCCAAAAGCACTCTCCAATTCACGCTGGTGGCGCGGCGACAACTCGTCGTCAAACAGCGCCACGTCCGCGTCCAATTCCTTCAGAAGTATACTGACTTCTTCAACCTTCCCCGAGCCAATGTAGGTCGCCGGGTCGGGCCGGTCAAAGCGCTGCCATATCTTCCCCACCACCGTCAATCCGGCCGTTTCCGCCAGGCGTTCCAGCTCTTCAACACTTTCCTCGACAGGCAGCAACGGTCGCCCTTGCTTCAGCTGTGCGCCGACGAGCAGGGCTCGTTCCGCCGGTCGTACCGTTTGATGTAAATCGTAACCGTTCGTAATACTCACCTCACTTCTACTCTAACTC
>CAYSMQ010000017.1:807-21281 GCA_964432035.1 uncultured Ardenticatenaceae bacterium | reverse complement strand
CGTTTGATGTAAATCGTAACCGTTCGTAATACTCACCTCACTTCTACTCTAACTCAGTTTCTAACCACACTTCGACTGTACGTCCTACCCGCTCCAGGCTTTCCGCGCTAGCCTTGTCGGCTGTGTCTTGCACGGTATGCCAGTATGGATAGTCAAAATCAATGATATCTACTGCCGGAATACCGCGCTGAGCGAACGGAACGTGATCGTCAGTGATAGTGTACCCTAATCTCGGTATAAATGTGTCGCCGTAGCCCAGATTACCGGCAATTGTCCACAAGGTCTCACGTAGTGCCGGATCTGAGTTGCCCTCGAAAAACAGTTGCTGGTCGGCATCTCCCACCATATCAACCAGAACCATCGCTTCGGGCGTGACCTCCAGATTTTCCGCCATATGCGTCGAGCCCACAATCCAATCCCAACCGGGGATGCCGCCACTTCCATTATCTTCCATATCAAAAAAAGCTAGCCAGACGGCGCCTGGAACCTCCTCCAGATCTAGCGTTCTGGCCAACTCCAACAGAACGGAGACGCCGCTCGCGCCGTCTACGGCGCCCGGCACCGGCAGCTGCTCTTCAACAGCGCCCGGCGTCTCATCCGCCACTCGCCGTGTATCATAATGGGCGCCAATAATATAGACCTCCTCGCGCGCTACGTTAGCGCGCCCGATTATGTTGCGCCCTTCCACCCCCATGTACTCAAACTGCTGTTCCTGGACCTCCCAGCCCAGCGCCCGCAACTCTTCTACAATGTAATCGCCGACCGCTTTATGTCCCGAGCTCCCGGGCCAACGCGGACCAAAAGCCATCTGCGCCTCCAGCTGCTCAAACGCCCGCTGACCGGCAAATTCCAGGTTGGCAGCGCCCGCCGTCGTCGACGTCGGCTCCTGCGTTGGCGCGCTCTCCGTTGCCGCAATTGTTGCGCTCGCCACAGCAGCCACTGTCGGCGTTGGCGGCGCTGCCGTCGCCGTCGCCGTTTCCGTTACGGCAGCAGTTGGCGCAATTGCCGGCGCGCTCTCGGTCACCCGTGTCGCACCGCCGTTGTCGCCCTCCGTACACGCCGCGAAGGCCAGCGCCACAACAAACACCGCTATCGTCATGGACCGGACGCCCACGCGCGCCAGCTGCCTATGCAGCAATCGCTTCTTCCTGCTTGCTCTCACTCGGCTGCGATTCGGCGACATCTGGCTCTGCCTCTGCTACCGTCCGATCATAAACCAGATTCCGCTCTCTCGCGAAGCGCCTCAACGCCCTGAGTGCACGGCGCCGGTAATAGGCATAGCGCTCCTTCTTGCTCAACCGTTGTTCGGGCAGGCTCAGCAGACCGAAGTTTGCCTTCATCGGCTGGAAGTTCTTTGCTTCGGCATGAGTCACGTAGTGCGCCAGCGCGCCCAACATCGTCGTCGTAGGCAAAATCACCGGATGCTCGCCTTTCATTAAGCGCGCAGCGTTAACGCCCGCCAGCAGGCCCGTTCCCGCGTTACCTACGTACCCTTCCACGCCGGTGATCTGCCCCGCGAAGAAAAGGTCGGCGCGATTGCGATATTGCATGCTCGGATGAAGCAGTTCAGGCGCATTAATATACGTGTTGCGGTGCATCATGCCATAGCGCATAAACTCTGCGTTTTCCAGACCCGGTATCATGCGTAGCACACGGCGCTGTTCACCCCAACGCAAATTGGTCTGAAAACCTACTAGGTTATAGAGCGTACCCGCCAGGTTATCCTGTCGCAGCTGTACCACCGCGTAGGGGCGCTCTCCCGTGTGTGGGTTCTCCAACCCTACCGGACGCATCGGCCCAAAGCGCAACGCGTCAATGTTCCGGCGCGCCATCACCTCTACCGGCAGACAACCTTCGAAGAACTCGGCATCTTCACGCTCAAATTCTCTCAGTTCAATCTGCTCGGCATCGAGCAAGGCGTCCAAAAACGCCTCATATGTCTCGCGGTTCATGGGACAATTGATATAGTCGCCCTCGTCTAGCTCGCCCTTATCGTAGCGCGAGGCGCGGAATGCGCGCGACATGTCGATACTTTCATAGCTCACGATAGGGGAAAGCGCGTCATAAAAGTAAAGATATTCCTGTCCGCTCAAAGCCCCTATCTCGCGCGCCAACGCGTCCGACGTTAGCGGGCCGGTAGCAATGATACACGGTCCAGTAGGCAGCTCCGTCACTTCCTCCCGTCTGATGTCAATACGAGGATGGCCCTCAATGTGCTCGGTAACCAGCTGTGCAAAGCGCTCGCGATCGACAGCCAGCGAAGATCCTGCCGGAACCGCAGCCTGCTCCGCGCATCGCAGAATTAGCGATCCTAGACCGCGCATCTCGGCCTTCAGCAGGCCGGGCGCCTTGGTCGCAATCGTCGATCCCAGTGAATTGCTGCACACAAGTTCCGCCAGGTCTTCAGTCACGTGAGCCGGCGTTTCCCGGTGCGGACGCATCTCGAAAAGCACCACGTCGACACCGGCTTCAGCAGCCTGCCAGGCTGCTTCAGTGCCGGCGAGCCCGCCACCCACCACAATCAGCCTTTCAGCTCTCGTCATACACATTCCTTCCCAATAAGGTCAACTTCCATCTTCTCGCAGCCGCTTGAGCAACGATCGCGCGTGTCGGTCCGCCGGATTGGTATCCACTGCTCGTCGCAACCAGCGGATGGCTTCGTCAGCTTCTTTTCTATCCCGGTATATAAGAGCCAGATTATACGCCACGCTCGGCGCTCGCGGGTCCAGCTCTAACGCTCGCTTAAACGCTGCAATCGCACGTTCTTGCCGTTCGTCCGTTGCCAGCACCGGATTACCCAGATAGGCAGCGGCTAAATTCGTCCAAACCATAGCATTGTTCGGCTCGCGATCGCGCAATTCTTCCAGGACCGGTACCGCCTTAGAGAACCTTCCCGACACCACGAGCGCGCCGCCCAGGTTCAACGCCGCGTCGAAATTATCAGGATCCAGTGCATAGGCCTCTTGCAACAGCGGCGTGGCCTTGGCAGCCTTACCCTGCCGTAGCAGCCGCGTGCCGCGCACCAACAACGTCCGAAATCGATCGGCGTCCCCAGTCATCACCTCTCCCTTCTCAACGGAAACATCAACAATCCCATGACCAGAAAACCGCCGCCGGCAAGCACCACCCACACGCCGTTGGCGCGCAGGAACCGTTCAAGCGGCGAAACGGGGGTAGCCTGCGCCAGCCATTCTCGTTCCAGTTCGGCCGTCGATAAACCTATCACGTCTTCCACGCCAGAGTCACAATCTGCCCCGTCGATAAATGCCTGTACCAAGTCCTGAAGTGCACTGGTTCCGTACTCCTGTCGAATATACACTACCAGTGACGCGCTTTGGGCATATGCCAGCCGCACTTGCTCTTCGCCGCTGGGAAAAGCGCGACACAAGGCAGTAAACGGAATCGTCTCACCATTTGCCACGGCCTGATCGAGCAACGCCTCCCGTCCGATATCCGGACTCATTTCGAACATAACTGCCAACCCCTCGTCGAGCCATCGCGGCGCTGCCTCATAGCGGCTGCCCATCATCCGGTAAAGGGCGAGGTGACTCAATTCATGGGGGATATCTTGCCCCAGGTCCAGAGCCGCCGTGCGCGGGTTCACCGCCGTCACCAGAATGACCCCCAGTTCAGGCATCGCCTCGGCTCCGATCCAGTCACGCCCGGTTAGGCGCAGCGCCGAGCGCAGGTCGGCCATGGAAGGATAAATATAGACGTCAAGCGGTGCGAGCTCTGCAGCCAGAACCGAATTCAGTCGCGGCCGTGCGCGCGCAACCACATCGTGCGCAGTCTCACCCAGGCTCGCGTCATCACCCGTCCAGCGAATGACGGCGCCATCGCGCGCCAGCTCGTGCCACTGAAAGCGATCGTCTACATAATCAATCGTCTTTTCCTCCACCAGCCACGTATCCCGTTCAGTCGCCACACGCCACCAATAGCGCACCGTCGTGAAAGGAGCCAGTTGCACCTGTGTCAGCGCTATTTCATGCTGTATATCAATATCGCGCGCGGACTCTACCTCAAGATCAACCGTGTATGTGCTCTCCATCTCCGGCGTGTTAAAGAAGAGGGTGACCCCTCTCAGCTCGTCATCGCTCTTGGCGCGCAGTGAAAACCACATGTGCTGCCCGAACGTATACGCCGCATCGCTTTGTGCCTGCAACTCACTATCCTGTGCACCAGCCGTTCCAGAATTCAGCAAGCCAAGCAACAAGACGAGAACAAACGCCGCGCCAAGTCCGCGCAGTTGTCCGCGCCGGGTTTGAGGCAATACGCGCCATAAATTGCTTCGTACCTGCGAAAATCTCATTTTCCTCAGAGCTGCAGTAAGTTTATCAACACCGACAGTGTAATAGGACTGAGAAGCGTTGACAAGACGACGATTCCCGTCATTGTCGCCGGTTTGGCCCCATATTCGGTCGCCAGCACCGTCGTCATCACTGCACTTGGCATGCTGGCCTCAATGATCGAAACCGAGCGGCCCAACCCTTCCAGCCCAACCAACGCCGCCACGCCAACGGCCACAACCGGTCCCAACAAGAGGCGCAGAGAAACGGCCGGAATCGTAAGGCGCAGTTGTCCCATTCCCTTCAAGTCCGCCAGATTCATACCCAGCACCAGAATCATCGCCGGGATGGCTCCACCCGCTGCCACATCAATTGCCGACATCAACGGCCCAGGCACCGGAATTCGCAAGCTATATACCACGATGGCCAATCCCACTGCATAGATGGCGGGTACGCCGGCAAGCCCCTTTAGTGAGTCTTGCCAGGGAGTGCGCCCCACGGAAACGATCAATACACCCACCGTGTAGGTCAGAATCGTGCTCATGATGTAGTAGACAATGGCCAGCGATAGGCCCGCGTCACCGTACCGCAACTGGTTCAGTGTCAGTCCGTAATTCCCCCCGTTTACAAACATCAGTGCAATCAACAGCACTGCCACGTCTATCTTATCTAGCCGCAACAGGCGCCCCGCAAGAAAGCCCACAAGACCCATTACCGAAATGACTAAGATCGCAAAGAGTGCGAGTTGCCCCAATTCAATAACTGGTAATTGTGTTCCTACAAGGGACGAAAAGACGAGCGCCGGGCTGAAGCCGTTAAAGACAACGCTCGCCACCGGTCGCGTATCCACCCCCTTGTACCGTCGTAACCAGAAGCCCAAACCGGCAACCAGAAAGATGGGCAGAATGTTCTGGCTGAGGACCTCAATGATGCCATCTACCACCCCGCGCGTCTCAGCTACTCGACAAACTCATCGTCGTCCCAATCGAATAGTGTGAGATCAACCTCGCCCCCCAACCACTCGATCTCGTCCATGGCATCTTCAACAGCCTGGTGCAACGCGTATGCCTCCTCGTCGTCCATAAGTTTGGCCAACGCCTCATATGCCTGGTCGCTGCCAATCTGTCCCAGCGCGGTTACCGCCGCCAACTGCACGTCCAGCTCCTCGTCGCGCAATAGTTCAATCAGCCGGTCCACCATGTCGCTGCTGCCGATACTGCCGGCGGCTCTGGCTGCTTCTTCTCGCATCTCCGCCTCCGGGTTGAGCATTTCCTGCAAGATGATTGGCGTCCAACGACCATCGGCGCTTCGACCCATTGCATACACAGCGCTCAACTGCATATCCTCACCGCCGCGCTCGTACGCATCTTCAATATACTGCGGCACCCGCGGATCGGCCGCATTGCCCAATGATTCCAGGCTTGCTCGGCGCACGGCATCTGTCGTCTCATCCCCTTCATAGGTCTCCGAAAGCGCCTTGACAATACGGTCGCCGACTGACCGCTGGATCTGACCCCACTCCGCCATCAACACAAAATGGCCCAGGCACGATGCCGCCGCAGCGCGCACTCTCGTATCCTGGTCCCTTTGCATCAGACCAATGATGGGCTCCACCACGTCAAGGTTGCTCGTATCCCACAGGCCCGAAACTGCTGCCCTGCGTACATCCGCCGATGTATCAGTTAGCAAGCGCAAAAAAGCGGGGCTGAAATCCACCACAAAATTCTCTTCACTAATGTCCGCCATATGGCGCGCAATAACCCGCCGGCGCTCCGCCGGCTCTTCCGGCCAGCGCTCCTCAAACGCGCCCATTTCATCCGGGCTCATATCTGAAAGTCTGTAGACCAGAGAAACTGGGACACGTCCACCCGAGAATAGCCGGTCCAGCACCTCTGCAAACGATAACTCTTCTCTATCCATACTTATATGACTCTACACTCCTCTCTCTCGTCAGGAATCGCTCTCCGCAATCTGACCGGCGAGAGGTTTATCATTGAATAATCGGATTGCTTATGTCTTGAATAATCAGCAGGAACATCAACCCCAACAGGAACAGCATCCCCACGAGGTGGACCAACCCTTCACGTTCCGGTTCAATACGCCGCCCGCGAACGGCCTCTATCAGAACGAAAAGCAAGCGACCACCATCGAGCGCCGGGATCGGAAGCAAGTTCGTAAAGCCCAGGGCAACACTAATAAACGCAGTAATACGTAGCAGCTGGAACCAGTCACCCGTCGTTGCCGTGTACTCCGCCGTCTGCCCGGCAATCTGGCTGATGCCCACGGGTCCCACCGGCCGAGCCTGCTCTGGCGTGATATCGCCTTCGATCAACATGATGGGCGCGCTTACGGTAAGATAAATGATCTCTCCAATAGAACGAACGGACGCCGACACGGCGCCAACCGGTCCCCGAGCTAACCTATCGCTCCTCCCGAAACCAAGGCTGATACCCATTGGACCTTCAGTCTCCGGGTCATACTCCCCTGGACGACGCGGCACGAGGCTCACGGGAAATGACTCCTCACCTCGCTGTACAAGCAACTCAATATTCTCGCCCGCATTCTCTGTTACTTCCGTCACGAGTATGCCGCTGCTCTCCACCAGCTGACCGTTTACCTCAAGGATTAGGTCGCCACTTTCCAACCCCGCGCTCATCGCCGGTGAATTGGGCTGCACACCCTCCACTGCAACTGCCGACGGTCCAATCATGAATGCAATCCAGAAGACGAAGAACGCCAGGACAAAGTTGGCAAGCGCGCCCGCCGACAGCGTCACAAAGCGCGCCGTCTTAGAGGCTGCAGCCAGCCCGTCAGACACTGTAGGGTCATCCTCGCCCGCCGGGCGCACAAAGCCGCCAAGAGGTATCCAGTTCAACGAATACACAGTGCCATTCCTTTCGAACAGCTTTACGGCCCGTGGCGGAAAACCAAGGCCGAACTCCTCGACACGAATGTCAAAGAAGCGCGCTGCCACAAAATGGCCCAGCTCGTGCACGAATATGATGGGCGTCAAGATGAGCGCGAACGCCCCTACCATCCATAGAATTGACATTGATGCCTATCCTGTCGTCAATTTGAGCAAATCACAACACATTAGATCAATTATACGCCTCCGGCTAAACGCCAGGCAACAGGCGCTCTCCACATTTTACAACACTCTAACACGCATTCGCGCGCTACGCTTCCTCTTGTATCAGAATTAGCGCTGCCGGCGCCAACGCCAGTCGAATCGACTCCCCAACATCTGGTAGCCGCACGCCAGCTTCAAATTCCAACGAAAGCTCACTGCCATCGTCGCTCTCAATCAGCGCCTCCTGGTAGCGCCCGCGAAAAGAAAGCGACGCCAGCCGTCCTTGTACGACGTTCGGGGCTTCGTTTCCTTCCCTAAGTGCACGCCCCGCATCTGGTCTCACGAGCAGCAGCTGGCCCTCATCCGACGTGCCTTCTAATATATTCTCTTTGGCTAACACGATCTGTCCCAGAGAGCACGAGAAGGTCGGTGGCTGCCGCCCGACAAGGCGCCCCTTATACATATTCTCCATCCCCAAAAAGCGCGCCACAAAAGGCGTCCGTGGCCGTCGATAGAGGCGAACCGGCGTATCAACCTGTTGCAGGCGTCCTCCCCGAAGCACGGCGACACGATCGGCGACGGCAAAGGCCTCCCCTTGATCATGCGTCACGTAGATTGCCGTAATTCGTCGTTCACGCCCCGCAAGCGCCTCAGCCTCTGTCAGGATCTGGCGTAATTCCCCCAGCAACCGCTCGCGCAACGCGTGATCCAGCGCACCAAGCGGCTCGTCCAGCAGCAACAGACTGGGTTCCGGCGCCAGCGCGCGCGCCAAGGCAACACGCTGCTGTTCGCCGCCGGACAACTCGTACACGGCGCGCTCCTCAAAGCCTTCCAGACCGACCAACGCCAGCAGATCGCTGACCCTCGCCTGTGCTTGTTGCCGGGGCCAATTTCGCATGCGCAGGCCGAACGCCACGTTTTCCGCCACATTCTTGTGCGGAAAAAGCGCGTAATCCTGGAACACCATGCCGAATCCACGCTCGTGCACCGATACGCCGTCCAGTTTTTGCCCCTGAAGCAGCACCTCACCCTCATCCGCTCGCTCTAACCCGGCGACGATTCGCAACAGCGTCGTCTTGCCGCTCCCACTGGGTCCCAGCAGGGCCAGCACCTCACCTTCGGCGATAGAAAGCGAGATGTCATCCAGTACCCTTTCCTCGCCAAACGACTTGGAGACGCCGGAGATCTCAAGCATCATACGCGGCCCGCCTAAAATTCGCCCACGTCGGCGAAACGAAAACGTTCGATAGCCACAAAACCCGTCGCCGTGACCGCCATCAGGATGGCGCTCATAGCCAGGGCCTGCCCAAAATTGAGCGCTCCTGGCGTGCCCAGATAGCGAGCGATGGCAATGGGCATCGTCAAAAATCCACTATTGGGCCGCACGATAAAGCTGGTGGCGCCAAACTCGCCCATGCTTACTGTAAAGGCAAACACCGCCGCCACCAATAGAGCGCGTCCCACAATCGGCAAATCGACTTCGCGCCACACGCGCGTTGGTGAAGCGCCCAGGACAGCCGCCGCCTCGCGAAGGCTGGGTTTGATCCCCTGCAGCACCGGCAACAGCGTGCGCACGACGAACGGCAAAGCCACGAGCACGTGCGCAATCAGCACTAGGAGCGGTGACGTTCGCAGCTCGTCAAACGTAATGACGTAACCGAACCCCAACGTGACCGCCGACGCACCAAGCGGCAACATGAAGACGGGATCGAGCCATCTTCGCCAGCGGTCGGCGCGCGTCAGGAGCACCGCGCTGACCATACCCATTAGCCCCGCCGCCAGCACCGTCAAAAGCGCATAACCGATTGAATTGCGTATCGCCACCAGGGGCGGAATAAACGTGATGCTGCCTCGTTCCAGCTCCGGCAACGCCTGATAATAGGCGAGCGTCAGCCCGCCATCACGCCTCATGAACGATTGCCACACCAGCGCCACCAGGGGCAACACTTCGAACACGAACAGTAACAGCGCAACCAACCCCACCACAACGCGCTCTCGCCTCGCCTGCGGCGCGCGTCGCGTGCTTCCCTGCGGTCGGAAGTCTAGAGCCACCGCCGAACGCTGCTGCCACCGCGCATAAAGCGACATGAGGGCGAACGTGAAGAGAATCTGCAACAGGGAAAGCACGGCGGCAATGTCCGGGCTCAGGAACGTGATGTACTGCCGGTAGATCTCGGTTTCCAGCGTACTATACGCCGGTCCGCCTAACAGCAAAATGACGCCAAAGCTGGTAAACGTAAAAAGATAGATAAGAAGTGAAGAGGCAATCAGCGCCGGTCGCAGCAAGGGCAAAGTCACTTCACGGAACGTGCGTGCCGGCGAGGCGCCCAGCACCTGCGCCGCTTCCGATGTCCGTGGTCCCAGGTTCGCCCAAAAGCCGCCTACCAGGCGCACGACGATTGTCACATTATAGAAAACATGCGCCATCAAGATAATCGTCAGCGTCTGCTCCAACTGCACCGGCGGTTGCGATAAATCAAAGATGGCGACGAGCGCGCGGTTCAGCGGACCGCCCGGACCGAGCAGTGCCCGAAATGCGGCTGCTACCACGACCGTGGGCATCACGAATGGCACCGTCGTCAGCGCGCGCAGCAGTCTCCTGCCCGGAAACTCGTAGCGCGCAAAGATATACGCCGCGGGCAGGCCCAGCAGTAGCGTCAGAATTGTGGACACCGCCGCCTGCCAAATTGTGAACCATAAAACGTCAAGATAGTAGGAGCGGGTGAAGAGGCGCGCGACGGCGTCAACCGTGAGACTGACGCCGATAATATTGGCAAGCGGATAGAAGAAGAAGAGCGCCAGGAAGGCAAATGGCAACAAAAAGAGGATGACCAATAAGAGGCGCTTAACAGAAAACTGTTGCCCGATGCCGGTCATCCTCAACTCGTTATCACGGTGACTGTAAGGTCACCGGTCCCTCCTGCCTACAGTGGGTTGCACACTCCGTCTGACTCAGGCGTGCTCCGGTTCCGATTCGCGCTCCGGCTTTGGATGCCTTTGCTCACACACTGTGCATTCGACCTCGTCCTTTGTCGCTTCCACCAGCAGTCCACCACAATTGGGGCACGGTTCTGGTATCGGGCGCTTCCAGCTGGTCCAGTCACAGTCAGGATAGTTGGCGCAACCGTAGAACGTTCTTCCGCGTCGCGTGCGCTTTACGACCAGGTCTCCGCCACACTCCGGACACGTTACGCCGATCTTATCCAGAATTTGCTCGGTATAGCGACAGTCGGGGAAGTTGCTGCAGCCGATGAACTTACCATAGCGTCCGTAACGATACAGCAGCTCATTTCCACAACGAGGACAGTCACGGCCGACCGGTTCCAACTTCTGCTTTACCTTAGGCATGTCTTCTTCTGCAACCTTCAGGTTCTGCGAGAAATCATCGTAGAATTCGGCCACAACCGGCACCCAGGCCTTACCCTGAGCAATCTCGTCCAGCTCGTCCTCCATACGCGCCGTGAAGTCCACCGACATCACGTTTGGGAAGTACTGCACTAACAAGTCGTTAACCAGTTCGCCCGTGTCCGTCGGAACCAGACGACGACCTTCCATGCGCACATAGCCGCGCGCCTGAACCGTGGAAATAATGGAGGCGTACGTGCTCGGGCGTCCAATGCCGTTTTCTTCCAGCTCCTTCACCAGCGTGGCTTCCGAGAAGCGCGGTGGTGGTTGCGTAAAGTGCTGTTGCGGCAGGAGGTTCAACATATCCAGCTCTTCGCCATCCTCCAGATCCGTCGGCACTTCCACTTCGGCGTCTTCCGGCTCATCCTCAGGTCTGGATTCCTCATACAGTACGAGGAAACCCGCAAAGCGCAGCGTGGAGCCTGTCGCCCGGAACAAATAGGGCCGTTCCTTAACATCTACGTCTTCTTCGCCGGCATAGATGTCAACCGAAACCGTATCGTAAACGGCGTTCGACATCTGGCTAGCTACAAAGCGCTTCCAAATGAGTTGGTAAAGGCGGTACTGGTCTCTTTTCAGATGCTGCTTCACCGCCTTCGGCGTGCGCATCACCGAGGTTGGACGTATCGCTTCGTGCGCTTCCTGCGCCAACTTCGACTTCGTCGTATGCGTGCGTGGCTCCTCCGGCCGAAACGATTCACCAAACTTCTCGCCGATATACTGGCGTGCTTCCTTTTGCGCTTCCTTAGAAACGGCGACGCTGTCCGTACGCATATAGGTAATCAGACCTTGCGTGCCCTCTTTGCCCAGGTCGACGCCTTCGTAGAGTTGCTGCGCCACGCGCATCGTCCTGTTAGTGCTAAAGCTGAGGCTGCGCGATGCTTCCTGCTGCAACGTGCTCGTCGTAAACGGTGCTGCGGGCCGGCGGCGCCGCGTCCCCAGTCGCACTTCGCCCACGGTCCAGTCGGCCTCTTCCAACGCCTCCAGATGCGGCCTAACCACATCCTCTGATGACAGATCGGGATCCTCACCCTTCAGCTTGTGCAGTTTTGCCGTGAAAAACGGCCGCGGCTCTTCATCGCGGAACGTCTGCTGGCTCAACTCCACCGAGATGGACCAGTACTCTTCGGGATCAAAGGCCTGTATCTCGCGCTCCCGTTCCACGACGAGGCGCACGGCAACTGACTGCACACGTCCTGCGGACAGCCGGCCTCTCACTTTACGCCATAACAACGGGCTCAACTTATAACCGACCAGCCTATCCAGTATGCGCCGCGCCTGCTGCGCGTCCACGCGATCCATGTCGATGTCGCGCGGGCTCTGGAACGCCGCCTGCACTGCCGGTTTCGTAATCTCCTGGAACACCACGCGTCGCGTGCGCTCTGGTTCCATCTCCGTCGCCTCGCGCACGTGCCAGGCAATCGCCTCCCCTTCTCGGTCAGGGTCCGTTGCCAGATAGATCTCTTCTGCTTTTTTCGCCGCTTTCCGCAGATCCTTCATGGTGTCGCGCTTCTCGTTCGGAACGCGGTATTCCGGCTGAAAATCGTTCTCCACATCGACACTAAGCCGCGACTTAAGCAAGTCGCGAATGTGACCGACGCTTGATTTCACCGTGTAGCCGCGGCCCAGGTAACGGCCGATCGTGCGCGCCTTCGCCGGCGACTCGACGATCACCAGTTTGCCTGAGCGCCGCACCTCGCGTTTCTTGGAGCGCGTCACCTTAGGCTTGGGAAGACCTTCATGCGCTTCGGTATATCCCATCTTATAGATCGTGCTGCCACACACCGGGCAGGTGCCGCGTGTACCCGGCGAGCCGCTCGCCGAATACTCCGCTTTTGGATCCAGCATCTCCCGTTTTTCCCGGCACTTCACACAGTAGCCGATCATTTTTGTCTCGTTCTTGTTATCAGTCATGCGCTAACTGTACTTCTCCAATTCTGTATCTTGCAACTTATTTACGAAAGCCTTAACGTCAGGAATCCTATCCTTTGGCACGATGAGAAGAGCGTCGGCCATATTGACGACGATGAACCCTTCCAACCCGATTACCGCCATCAGCTTTTCGCTCTCCTGGTTCACCAACAGACTGTCGCCCGTATCCATGGCGACGACCAGCCCTTCCTCCACGTTTTCCTCGGGCCTTGATGCCAGCGCCTCTTTCAGCGCGTAAAGCGTTCCCGGATCGCTCCAGCCCATCTCTCCATGTAACACAACTGCCTCTTCTGGCGCCACGTGCGCCAGGATGGCATCGTCAAAACTCGCCACCTCCATTTCCGAATAACGCCGGGACAGCACCTCCTCATACTGCGTGCTCCCGATGGCCTCTTGAATTCCATCCAACGTTTCGGCCATGTCTGGCTGGTGTTTGTGATACAGCTCCTGCACAAAGCCAATCGTCGTCACAAAATAGCCCGTGTTCCACACGTGCCGGCCCTGCTCGTACATCTCTTCTGCCACCTCTCGCGGTGGGCGATAATGCCAGGATTCGAAAGCAAAATAGGCTTGTCCCTTCACGTCGCCCAACTTATCGCCCAGCTCAATCCAGCCCAGGTTTTCGTTGGCAAAGCGCGGCGTTTCGCCGATGAACACGATTCGCGCCTCGTCACCTTGCAGCAGCGCCTCCGCGGACTGCAACAGCGCCAGGAAGGTCTCCGTGTCCTTCATATAATTGTCGCCCCACACGATGGCGACAACTTCCGTATCCGCATCCGCGTCCCCGTCAGCCGCTGCCAGATGCGCCATTGCCAGGCCCACCGCCGGCGCCAGGTCGCGCCGTTCTGGTTCTCCGATAATGTTACCGGCCGGTAATTCTGGCAGCTGTTCGCGAATCGTATCCCGGTATCTTTGGTTCGATGACACGAAAATGTTCTGCGCGCCAACTGTATCGCGCACCCGGTCTACGGCCAGCTGCAACGTCGATTTTTCGCCCAACAAAGGCTCAAACTGTTTAGGAGACGCCTGCCGGCTTAAGGGCCACAAACGCCGCCCTGTACCGCCCGCAAATATGATTATTTTCATTTGATTTGTCTCGTACCTAATCTAGAAATCGGATGTCTCCGTAACCACTTGCTGACACAATCCTATGTTCAGACATCCGATTTCTCTATGTTTCACTTACTGAAGGGAACACAAAAGTATCTCTGGACTCAGTCACTTTACGGAACGATCATAAACATTGCATAATCGCAGCCCAGACAATCACCGGCCCGTTAGCTTTCGGGCTTGCTAATTGCCGTCGACGTTATACTCTGCGCTCACTTCTCGTATCAACACGTAGCGCATGCCGCCAACTTGCTGCACCATCCCTTTCAGTTCCATGAGAGCCAACGTGCTGCTTACCTTGGCGCTGTCCATTCCAGATGCACGACTCAATTCGTCAACGTGCGACGGTTCCGGCGAAAGGTGCTCCAGCAGCGTCGCTTCCTCATTTGTCTCTGGCACAGCCATTTGCACAACCATCTGTTGCGGCGCCATGGTCAGATTTAACTCTTCCAGGATGTCCTCATAAGAAACGACGAGCTTGGCGCCTTGCTGAATCAGCCGGTTTGTGCCCGCGCTTGCCCGACTATTCACGTTTCCGGGCAGCGCAAACACCTCCCGGTTCTGTTCCAGCGCGTAGTTAGCCGTAATTAGCGCGCCGCTTCGTTCTCCGGCTTCGATAACCAGGACACCCAGCGACAGACCACTTATGATACGGTTGCGCGGCGGGAAATTCTTACCTTCCGGCTGTGTCCCCAGCGGGTAGTCGCTGATAATCGCCCCGCGGCGCTCCTTGATGATGCGCCGCGCCAGATTACGGTGTTTGGGCGGATATAGACAGTCGATGCCCGAGCCAAGTACGCCCAGCGTGCGACCGCCCATCTCTACCGCGGTCTTGTGGGCGATGCCGTCGATGCCGAGCGCCAGCCCACTGACAATCGTCACGTTGTTGCGTACGAGGCCTGCTACCAGCTCGCGCGTCATCTGTTTTCCGTAGGCCGACAATCGTCGCGTTCCCACGACGGCTACCGCCCACTGATCCGTCTCCAGCAGTTCACCCGCCACGTAAAGTACGGGCGGCGGCGCCGGCGTCTCACGCAAATAGCGCGGATAATCATCTGAGTCCCAGGTCAGGACCTTGACATTCGCATCCTTAACTTTCTTTAGATAGGCATCCAGGTCCACCTCGGCCCGCGTTTCCAAAAAGGTGCCAATCGCTCGCTTGTCAAGGCCAACGCGCTCTAGTTCCCGTTTGGACGCCTTCCAGGCCGCAGCGACGTCCCCATAGTAATCAAGAAGCGCCCGCAGCTTGCTTGGTCCAATCCCTTTCACCAGGTTGAAACCAAGCCAATACTTTAGATCGATCATGCCAGCAACAATAGACTGTCAGCTTATCGGTGTCAAAAAACTACGACTGGTCGGACGTCAGGAGCACTTACTAGTCCCGTAGTCCGGGCATTAGGTGAACCAGCATGGTACCCGCGTCCAGGTCCACCTGCAACACCACTTCTTCGATGTTCGGTAAAAGAATCTCCCGCTCTTGCCCCTGGACGACAAACACCTCGTTTGCTCCCGTCTCCAGAATTTCAACAAGCGTACCCAGAGATTCGCCGTCCTCGGTAATAACCTGAAGCCCTTCCAGATCGTGATGAAAGAGTTCACCCTCTTCCAGCGGGATCGCTTCGGTATCCGGCACGAGCAGCCACATACCGCGCAGGACTTCAAGATCCTCCCGCCGCTCGTAACCGTCCAGCCGAATCAGCGCGTTCCCTTTGTGAAAGCGCACGCTCACTACCTCGTGGCGGCTGGGCTCTGAATCGTTCGCCTCCCGCGCCAGATAGACGTGCTCAAGCCAGGTAAACCGTTCCGGCACGTGTGTATGGACGGCTGCGCTCATCTCCCCGCGTATACCATGGGGGCGGATCAAACGTCCGATGACGAGATAGCCCTGTTCAGCGGTCATTCCGCCCGCCCTCTAATCATTGCCAGGTGGACAGCTCAGTCCACAATTTCCAGCGTCGCGCGCGTATTCTGCCGCGCCGCCGTTACGTCAACCAGCGACCGCACCGCATTGACCACGCGTCCGCCTTTACCAATCACGCGGCCCATGTCGCCGTCGGCAACTGTCAGTTCCAGCACCGTCATCGAGGAACCCTCGATGACATCAACATTTACGCTTTCCGGATGATCGACCAACGATTTGGCGATGTATTCTACTAGATCCTTCACTCAATACCTCCGCGTAGCTGTGTCAAAACTCAAGTTACCGCGATAGGCCTACTCTTCTTCCATCACAGCCGTCGCCGCGACCGCTTCCTCAGCTTCTGCAACCGCCCGAGCATCCGGGGCTGCATCGGCCGTTTCCGCCGCTTCACCCTGGTACTCCGCCACCAACGTTTCCAGGCTTTCACCTTCGTGCAAACGGTTCAGGCGTTTCAATGTACCCTGTTGCTTCAGCAGCTGCTTCACCGCGTTCGTCGGCTGGGCGCCCATACTCAACCAGTAAAGGGCCCTGCCTTCGTCGATCTCATAGGCGCGGGGCTCGGTGAGCGGATTGTAATGGCCAATCCGTTCCACAATTCGACCGTCGCGCTTGGCCTCAATATCGGCGACCACCACACGGAAATAAGGTTGTTTCTTCTTGCCTACTCGGCTTAAACGAATACGAAGCATCTTCTATTAGTCTCCAATTGTCCTATCAAAATCCGCCAAATAGATTGGCAATGCCGCGTCTGCCGCGGCCCTTCTGTAACTGTTTCATCATGCGCTGCATTTCGCGAAACTGCTTGAGCAACGCGTTCACATCTTGCACCGTCGTGCCCGAGCCGGCTGCCACTCGTCGCTTGCGGCTGGCCTTGAGAACCCGCGGGTTGCGCCGCTCTTGCGGCGTCATCGACTGGATGATGGCCTCTATGCGTTTCATCTCGTCTTCCGCGCTACTCAAATCGACGTCGCCTGCCATGCGGTTGAAGCCGGGAATCATTTCCATCAGCTGCCCGATGGGTCCCATGCGCTTCACCTGCTGCATCTGTTTCAGGAAATCTTCCAGGGTAAACTCCCCAGACAGCAGCTTGTCGCTGGCCTTGCGCGCCTCTTCTTCATCCATCTCCACCTGGGCCTTTTCAATGAGCGTCAATACATCGCCCATGCCCAGGATACGGCTCGCCATGCGATCCGGATGGAATACTTCAAAGGCGTCTAGCTTTTCGCCCGTTGCCAGGAACTTGATCGGGACGTGCGTCACTTCACGCATAGAGATGGCAGCGCCGCCGCGCGCGTCGCCGTCGATCTTGGTCATGATCAGGCCGGTCAACTCCACCGCTTCGTCGAAATCGCTCGCCACACGAACCGCTTCCTGGCCCGTCATCGCATCCGCGATCAGAAGCGTTTCGATGGGGCGCACGTGATTCTTGATGGCCTTGATTTCGTCCATCATCATCTCGTCGATGTTCAAACGGCCGGCCGTATCAATGATAACCGTAGTCAGGCCCTGTTCGCTCGCGTGACGCACTGCCTTCTGCGCCAGGCGGGGCGGATTAGCATCGGTGCCCTCGCTGTAGACGGGCACGTCAAGCTGCTTGCCCAACGTCTCCAACTGGTTGATTGCGGCGGGTCGGTACACGTCAGCTGCGACCAACAACGGCCTGCGCCCCTCACGTCTCATATGTAACGCCAGTTTCGCCGCCGTTGTCGTCTTACCGGAACCCTGCAAGCCAACCAACATGATCACTGCCGGCGACTGCATCCCCAGGTTCAGACGCCCCGGTTCGCCCAGCGTTTCGATCAGCTCTTCATGAACGATCTTCACCACTTGCTGGCCCGGCGTCAGGCTGCTCATCACTTCCTGGCCAACCGCCCGTTCACGAACGCGCTTAACAAAGTCCTTTACCACTTTGAAATTGACGTCCGCTTCAAGCAGCGCAAGGCGCACTTCACGCATCGCCTTGTCCACATCGGCTTCTGTCAGTTTTCCGCGTCGCTGCAGACCATCAAACACCGTCTGCAGGCGATTTCCTAGCGTTTCAAACACAAAAAGACCTCACACCTATAGGGCAATTTGGTAAATTAGCGTTCTCAAGTCACGAGGGCGATTTTGCAACATCGCCCCGTCCCATTGACAATGCAATCACATCGCAGGGCTATATACTGCCCCCACCCAAAGCTACAAATTCTAACGCAGGTAGGCGCATCCGTCAAACCGGGCGCACTGCTCAGTTGCATTGGGCACCCTATCTGAGCACCTTTTCACCCAACCGGCACACACCGTCCGGAGACCGGTAAAATGCCATGCAATCAGCCGGTCAAACCTTCCTCCGCCAGCTCCTCAGCGCGAGCGCGCAGTTGCTCCGCGCGATCCACGTTTTCCCACGGCGCTTCGATGTCTTCACGACCAAAGTGCCCATAGGCTGCGGTTGCGCGGTAGAGAGGTCGCCGTAGATCAAAATCGCGAATAATGGCACCCGGGCGCAGGTCAAAGTTTTCTTCGATGAGCTGCACCAGCGTTTCCGCCGGCGCTTTTCCCGTACCAAACGTCTCCACGTTGATGCTCAAGGGCTCGGCGACGCCAATGGCATAGGCAACCTGCACTTCGCATCGTTCCGCAAGGCCGGCGGCGACGATATTCTTCGCCACCCAGCGCGCCGCGTACGCCGCGCTCCGATCCACTTTTGTGCAATCTTTGCCGCTAAAAGCCCCACCGCCATGACGTCCCATACCGCCATAAGTATCGACGATAATCTTGCGCCCGGTCAACCCCGCATCACCCATGGGTCCGCCGATGACGAATCGGCCCGTCGGATTAGTAATAATCCGCAACTCGTCGTCTACCATGTCTGCCGGCAAAACCGGCATGATAACGTGCCTGATTACTTCCTCGCGCAACGTCTCCTGGCTAACCTCAGGCGCGTGCTGCGTACTTATCAGCACCGTGTGAATGCGCGCCGGTTTTCCATAATGGTACTCGACAGTCACCTGTGACTTCCCATCCGGGCGCAACCAGGACAGCGTCCCATCCTTACGCACCTCTGCCAGGCGACGCGTCAACTTGTGAGCCAGATCAATAGGCAGCGGCATCAGCGTCTCAGTCTCGTTGCAGGCGAAGCCGAACATCATCCCCTGGTCCCCGGCGCCAATTGCGTTGATCTCCGCCTCTTCATTTCCATTTTTGCGATACTCCATCGCCGTGTCCACGCCCTGGGCGATGTCTGGGCTTTGGCTGGCGATAGCCACCTGGACCGCGCATGTATTAGCGTCGAATCCCTTTTCGCTACTGTCATAGCCAATGTCGCGAACGACCTGCCTCACCAACTCGTCCATATTGACGAATGCCGTGGTCGTGATTTCACCCAGTACCATGACGAAGCCAGTTTTTGCAGCGGCCTCACAGGCCACGCGACCCATCGGATCTTGTTCCATTACTGCGTCCAGAATCGCATCGCTAATCTGGTCGCACATCTTGTCCGGGTGCCCTTCTGTAACCGACTCAGACGTGAAAAGTAGCCGCGGCGCAGTCATGAATGTTGTACTCATTTTAAAATCCTCCAAACTTTCTATTCCAGTGGGCAGCAGGCCACCGCACGCAGCGAGAAACGCTTTTCTCCACGAAAAAAGCCTCTTGGGACAAGAGGCAATCATGGTGAACGCTATGACCTCTTATCGTCCAGCATCCGCTGCCGGAGTTAGCACCCTTCCCTAATAGGCGGGTTGCTGCAGCTTCGTCGGGCCGGTCCCTCTGCTGCTCTGGATAAGAGTATTAAATTAGAAAAGACAATCTCAGTATAACGCCAAGTAACCCTTTGTCAACCTAATTCACACCAGCACCAAACCTACGACTTGCATACCTGCACACTTGCAAACTACCACGACTCCGGTGGCTCCGGCATGCCCAAAATATGATAGCCCGCATCGACGTACACCACTTCCCCCGTCACGCCGCTACCTAGATCGCTGCACAACCACAGCGCCGTCCGCCCCACCTCGTCCTGGTCGACGTTACGTCGCAGCGGCGCCCGCTCTTCCGTATAACGAAGCATCTTTCGGATCCCGGACACGCCCGCCGCCGAAAGCGTCTTAATGGGGCCCGCCGATATGGCGTTAACGCGGATGCCCTCTGGCCCCAGGTCGGCCGCCAGATAACGCACGCTGGCTTCCAGCGCCGCCTTTGCCACGCCCATCACGTTATAATTGGGCACCACCTTTTCCGCCCCGTAATAAGTCATCGTCAGCACGCTGCTTCCCGGCTTCATCACGGGCAGCGCCGCCCGCGTCACCGCAACCAGGCTGTAAGCGCTAATATCCAGCGCCGTCGCAAATCCCTCGCGGCTCGTATCCACAAACCGGCCCATTAAATCTTCTTGCTGCGCGAAGGCAATCGCATGAATCAGGATGTCGATCTCGCCAAATCGCTCGCCTGCCTTTTCAAAAAGCGTCGCGATCTCCTCATCGCGCGTCACATCACACTTCTCGACGAAATCCGCTCCAATCGACTCTGCTAGCGGCAACACTCGTTTTTCCAGCCGCTCCATAGCGTAACTTATCCCAACCTCCGCCCCGTGCTCATGCAGCTGCTGCGTAATGCCCCACGCAATAGAATACTTATTCGCGATGCCCAACACCAATGCCTTCTTCCCGTCCAGCAGCTTTGTCATAAACCCTCCATCAATCTCCAATCTCTAATCTCAAATCTCCAGTCCCCAATCCCCTACCTCGACACCCACCCATTCCCCTTCACCCAA
>CAYSMQ010000017.1:0-797 GCA_964432035.1 uncultured Ardenticatenaceae bacterium | reverse complement strand
GCGCCACCTGCTCGTCGGCAATCTTCTCGCCCGCCTCAATCCATATAACACTATCGTCGGCAAAAAGACTCGCACCATTCAACGTTTTGTCGATGCCCAAGGCTTGTGCCAATTTAGCCGGCCCATTAGTCAATTCCCTCTCAGGGCGCACGCGCCGTTCTGCCATCCGCCCGATGCCCTCCAACGGCTCCAGAGCGCGGATCAGCACGGCGTTTGCCACACCGTCCTCTCCGGTCACCACGTTAAACATCCAGTGCATCCCATATGTGAAATAGACGTATGCATGCCCCGGTGGCCCAAACATCACTTCCGTGCGCGCCGTCGGCCGCCCCTGATTAACCGTAGCGTGACAGGCCAAATCGGGTTCCTCACTATCACAGTATGCTTCAGCCTCCACTATCATGCCACTGATACGCTGCCCCCCTTCACGGCGCACGAGGCGCGCGCCCAACAAAGCGCGCGCCACATCCCGCGCCCGGCGCCTGTAGAAAGATTGAACGAACTGTTTGCGCCGTGTCACGCCCCGCTGCCGTCCTCGTTCATCGTAGGCGGGGTGTCCCACTCCTTCACGCCCGGTACACTATCTTCTACGCGCAACCACAGCATCGTGCAACAATCCCTCACTTCAGAACCGACAATGAACTTTGATTTTAGCCGATCGAGCTCTTTCAAGCGACCGATATCGGCCTACACACCCACGAAGCTCATCAGCTCGCCTTCACTGTCCACGGCACAAGTGGCGTGACTGCCAAGACCGCGTCAAAGATAGAGCATTCGCGCTAACTATCACGCCGGCA
>CAYSMQ010000016.1:8955-25369 GCA_964432035.1 uncultured Ardenticatenaceae bacterium | reverse complement strand
GCCGAGCTAATCAGATAGGTGGAATGAATTGGTTTGGGGCCAAATCGCAGGTGGGACACGGTGCGCGCGCCCGACTTCTTGGAATCGTAGACGAAGTAGCCCTGGGCGAAGTTGTCGGTGTTCTCGCCGATGATCTTAATGGAATTTTTGTTAGCGCCGACGGTGCCGTCTGCACCAAGCCCGTGGAAAACGGCGCGAATGACGTTGTCCGGCTCGGTGCTGAAGTCCGGATCGTAATCGAGGCTCGTGTGCGTCACGTCGTCGTGGATGCCGATGGTGAAGTGGTTCCTGGGCTTGTCTTTGCGGAGTTCGTCGAAAATGCCTTTGACCATGCCCGGTGTGAACTCCTTAGAAGATAGGCCATAACGCCCGCCGGTAATGCGCGGAAGGCTTGCCGTCTCGGACTTGGTGTCGGCCCAGTACTCGGAAACGGCCGAAACGACGTCAAGGTAGAGGGGCTCGCCAGATGCGCCAGGTTCTTTGGTGCGATCGAGCGCAGAAATCTTCTTGACTGTGGACGGGAGCGCGTTGACGAAGGCTTCGCTGGCGAATGGACGGTAGAGGCGCACGATGACGGCGCCGATCTTCTCGCCCTGTGCCGTCAGGTGGTCGACGGTCTCTCGCACTGTTTCTGCGCCCGAGCCCATGAGCACGATAACTCGCTCGGCGTCGGGGGCGCCTATGTAGTCGAAGAGGTGATACTGGCGGCCCGTTAGTTCTGCAAACTTGTCCATGGCCTCCTGAACGATTTCTGGGCAGGCTTCGTAGAATGGATTGACGCTTTCGCGGGCCTGGAAGTAGACGTCCGGATTTTGTGCGGTGCCACGGATGACGGGGGCATCGGGCGTGAGACCGCGCGAGCGGTGAGCGCGCAGTAGTTCGTCATCGATCATGGCGCGAATGACGGTGTCGTCTATGGGGTAGATCTTGTTAATCTCATGCGAGGTGCGGAAGCCGTCGAAGAAGTGTACAAAGGGTACCCGCGCCTTCATCGTGGCGGCCTGGGCAATGAGGGCAAAGTCCATCACTTCCTGTACTGAATTGGAAGCCATGAACCCGAAGCCCGTATTGCGAGCAGCCATGACGTCGCTATGCTCGCCGAAGATTGACAGGGCCTGCGCCGCCACCGAACGGGCGGCGACGTGGAAGACCGTTGACGTCAGTTCGCCGGCGATCTTGTACATGTTGGGTATCATCAGCAGGAGCCCCTGTGATGCTGTGAAGGTGGTCGTTAGGGCCCCTGCCTGTAGCGCTCCGTGTACCGCCCCGGCGGCTCCGCCTTCGGCTTGCATCTCGACGACGAGCGGTATTGATCCCCAGAGGTTGGTTCGTCCTTCCGCCGACCACTGATCCGAAAGCTCACCCATCCCCGACGATGGCGTGATGGGATAAATAGCGATGACTTCGCTCAGCTTATGGGCGACGGTCGCTGCGGCCTGATTGCCGTCAATGGTAGTCGTTGGTGATAGTTGGTCGTTACTCATCTAACTTTCTCCGTTACTGCACTGAAGAGGTAACTGCGTGAAGCGTCGCCAAAGCGACGCTTCACCCCCTTCAGGATTATCCGTTTTCTGCCAGCGCCGCGTGCGCCGCCGCAAGGCGGGCAATGGGCACGCGGAAGGGCGAGCAGGAGACGTAATTGAGTCCCATTTGGTGGCAAAGGGCAATGCTCTTTGGATCACCGCCGTGCTCGCCGCAGATGCCGATTTCTAGTTCTGGTCGTGTCTTGCGTCCGTTCTCCACTGCCCACTCCATTAGTTTGCCGACGCCGTTGGCGTCTATGGAGGCAAACGGATTTTCGGGTAGGATGCCGTGTTGTAGATAGTCCATGAGGAAGCCGGCTTCCGCGTCGTCGCGGGAGATGCCGAACGTCGTTTGTGTGAGGTCATTTGTGCCGAACGAGAAGAACTGAGCAACTTCGGCAATTTCGTTGGCCGTCATGGCCGCGCGCGGAATCTCGATCATGGTGCCGAACTTGTAGTCGATCGTCATTTCCTGTTCTTGCATGACCTCTTTCGCTTCCGCTTCCAGAGTCGACTGCTGCGCCTTGAGCTCGTTAACGTGAATGGTGAGCGGAATCATGACTTCGGGTTGCACGTCCACGCCTTCGCGAGCAACGCGGCAAGCGGCTTCAAAGATGGCGCGCACCTGCATCCGCGTCAGTTCTGGAATGAGGATGCCCAACCGAACGCCGCGCGTGCCTAGCATCGGATTCTGCTCGCGAAGCGCTTCCACTCGCTCGAGAAAGCCCTGGCGCAGTTGAATCTCAGAGAGCGCGTCGTCGATCTCGCTCATCGTGTGGAAGTGTTGCAGGCGAACCTTGAGGTCGGCCAGCTCTTGCACGAGGTCTTCGTAGCTGGGAAGGAACTCGTGAAGCGGCGGGTCGATGAGGCGGATGATGACAGGGCAGCCGTCCATGGCGCGGAAAAGGCCTTCAAAATCGCCGCGCTGCAACGGCAGCAGTTTTTCGATGGCTTCATTGCGCTCGGTGACGGTCTTGGCCATGATCATCTGTTGTACGATAGGCAGGCGCTCCTGTTCGAAGAACATGTGCTCGGTACGGCAAAGGCCGATTCCTTGTGCGCCATATTCGCGTGCACGTAGGGCGTCGCGCGGATAGTCCGCGTTGGCCCAAACGCCCAGTTCGCGTATTTCATCGGCCCAGTCCAGCAATTTGAGCAGGTATGGGTTGTTGATGTCCGGCACAACGGTGGGTAGCTGGCCCTGATAGACGAGGCCATTGGTGCCATCCAGCGAGATCCAGTCACCTTCTTCTATGGTAAGTTCTTCGCCGACGGTCATGAGCCGGTGCTCGAAATCGATTTCGAGCTCACTGACCCCGACAACGGCCGGCTTGCCGAATTGGCGGGCGACCAGGGCCGCGTGGCTGGTACGGCCGCCACGGCTGGTGAGAATGCCCTGTGCGGCTAGCATGCCGTGCACGTCATCAGGCTTTGTTTCGGGCCGAACCATGATCACTTTTCGGCTTTCTTCTTTGGCCCAGCGTTCGGCGGTATCGGCGTCGAAGGCAACCACGCCGACGGCGGCGCCGGGGGAGACATTGAGACCCTTGGCGATTGGCTTGGTCTGGCGCCGGGCTTCGCCGTCGAGCTGCGGGTGCAGGAAGAAGTCAACCTGGTTCGGCTTGACACGACTCACGGCGGTTTCCTGGCTAATGAGCCCTTCCTCGACCATGTCCACGGCAATGCGTACCTCGGCCTGGGCCGTGCGCTTACCGTCACGCGTCTGCAAAAGCCAGAGCTTGCCATTTTCGATGGTAAACTCCATGTCCTGCATGTTCTGATAATGCTTTTCTAGTTTCTCCGCGATTTCCTCGAATTCAGAATAAATCGCGGGCATCTCCACTTTGAGGTCAGAGAGTGGTTGGGTAATGCGAATGCCGGCAACCACGTCTTCGCCCTGAGCATTGATTAGGAAGTCGCCCTCTAGCTCCGGTTCACCCGTGGAGGCGTTGCGCGACATGGCGACGCCGGTAGCGGAATCTTTACCCATGTTGCCGAATACCATCGTCTGAATGTTGACGGCGGTGCCCAAATCGTGGGCAATTTCGGCGGCGTTGCGGTAATCGACCGCGCGGCGGCCGTTCCAAGAGCTGAAGACGGCCTCGGTAGCGAGGCGCAACTGCTCATACGGATCTGAGGGGAAGTCGATGCCTGTGTAGCTGCGGAAAAGTTCTTTGAATTTGTGAGTGATGGCGATCCAGTCGTCTGCCGTCAACTGTGCTTCCGTTTCCACACCGGCCTTTTTTCGTTGGCTACTAAGAACGGCCTCGAAGACCTCGTCGGGAACGTTCATAACGACGCTACCAAACATCTGCACGAGGCGGCGATAGGAATCGTATACGAAGCGAGCATCGCCGCTCTTTCCGATCAAGCCCTCGGCAACGTCGTCGTTGAGACCAATGTTGAGGATGGTGTCCATCATGCCGGGCATGGAGAACTTGGCTCCAGAACGGCAGGAAACGAGCAACGGATTCTCGCACGCGCCAAACGTCTTGCCGGTGGCCTCTTCCAGGGCTTTTACAGCGTCGAGTTCTTGTTGCCACATGCCGGGAGGGAATTCTTCACCGGCTGCCAAGTAGGCATTGCACGCTTCGGTGGTAACTGTGAAGCCGGGGGGAACGGGGATGCCAAGCCGGGTCATATCGGCCAAATTAGCGCCCTTGCCGCCGAGAAGACCGCGGACGTCGTCCCAGCCATCACAGACGTGTTCTTCAGCTTCGGCCAGTTCGTTGAAAAGATAAACGTACTTCGGTTTATGGTTGCCGTTAGCTTTGCCTAGCTCTGCGGCATCTGCTGCCGACGGAGCAGGTGCAGTTGGATTACTCATTCTTATGCCTCCAAACTATTTCTGACAGGTGAGTTTTTGAAGCGATAATCTGCATAGGCAGACTTGTTCTTTGGATACCTGTTTGATCCTGTTAATTGTAGTTGCAGGGCATTTTGGGAGGCAGTGACAGATTGCACCATTGGCTCTGACAAAAGTCATCTGGGACCGGAGCGTTACTTGACCTAGATGAAGCGATGTGGCATGCTTGGCAAGCCACTCTAATGAAGAGAGTGGGGTGAGTTAAAAAGCCATCCTTGAGAAGAATACGTTATGCCTGAGTTTGAGATTCCAGTGCTAACGCTGCCTGTCGTACAGGCAGCGTTGTTCATTTTTGTGCTAAGAGTTATCGGCGTCGCGCTAAGCACCGTTCGCGTGCTGGTTAAGATGCGCGGTCAAAAGTTGCTTTCAATGGTGATGGGCTTCTTCGAGGTGCTCGTCTACGTCATCGCCATTGGGCAGGTGGTAAATAACCTGGAGAATGTGTGGAATATTCTGGGATACTGCCTGGGATTTAGCGCGGGTACGCTGATCGGAATGTGGTTGGACGAGCGTTTTGTGCGGGGATTCGCCAGCGTGCGCATCGTGTCGCGTTATAAGGCGCAAAGACTAGGAGATAGTATTCGCGAAGCGGGGTATGGAGCGACTGTGGCCTGGGGCTCAGGGCAGCGGGGTAGTGTGGGCATCGTCACTGCCACGGTGCTGCGGCAGGAGGTGCCAGCTGTGTGTCGCGTGGCAGATGAGGTTGATCCGGAAGCGTTTGTGACGGTGGAGGAAGCGCGCGCTGTGCGGCGGGGTTATATGCACATGCAGCGGGAAAAATGAGGCTAAAAAAAGAAATCCGATTTCTTGGAGAAATCGGATTTCTGCTACCGGCGGTAGCCGGGGGTATCGGGCGTCTGTTTACTGACGCAGTTCCTGAAGCTGGCGCAGCAAATCTTTTTCTTCGTCAGAGAGGTTCTTAGGTAGTTCGACTTGCACAGTCGCGTAAAGATCGCCACGCTGGTCGGGGTCTTGTAGGTTAGGCATGCCCAGGCCTGAGAGGCGGAATACACGACCATTTTCGGTCTCGGGTGGAATTGCGAGGCGTACGCTGCGATCGATGGACGAGACGGTGGTGGAGCCGCCCATGAGCATGGAATAGAGGTCGACGGGCACCGTCACGTGTAGGTCATCGCCCTCGCGACGGAAGCGGTCATGGGGTAGGACGCGCACCACGAGGTAGAGGTCTCCTGCGGCGCCGCCGCTTACTCCAGGCTGGCCCTGCCCGCTGAGCCGGATGCGGGATCCGGACCGGACGCCGCGTGGGATACGCGCCTGTATGGTGCGACCGTTTTCGTACTGGATATTACGCGTGGTTCCCTGAAAGGCTTCTTCGAGAGTCACTTCGACTTCGTGTTCCACGTCGCGGCCGGCGCGCGGTCGGGCCCGTGTTCGCGTCTGGCGAAAGGGATCGTTTCCGAATCCTCTTGCAGAGCCTGCTCCAGACGGGGCACGTCCACCAAATAGGGTCTCGAAGAAGTCTGAAAAACCACCCGCGCCGCCAAACATCTGCTCGAATTCTTCTGGAGTGACGGTACGATAGCCGCCGCTGGCGCCACCTGGTTGCGTACGCCACTGAGACCAATCGAAGTCCTCAGCTCGACCACCCGTGCGCTCATATTGGCGCCACTGTGAACCGAAGCGATCGTATTTGGCACGCTTTTCTTCGTCGGAGAGGACCTCGTAGGCTTCGTTGACGTCTTTGAAGCGATCTTCGGCCGACTCGTCGTCAGGATTGACGTCCGGATGATATTTACGCGCCAGACGACGATACGCTTTACGTATCTCGTCGGCGCTGGCGTTTTTCTCGACGCCTAGAATTTCGTAGTAATCTTTATATTCCATGTACGTTGCTTTGGCTGAGAAATCTTATGTCTGTTCCCAGTAGGTTTTCTACCGGAGCATGTAAAGAGATTTCCGATTTCTTTGGATCGATTTTATCAGTAAGGAAGCTCAGCGTGTAGCTTAGGCCAATTCAAGCAAAAGGGCGGGTCAACACCCGCCCTGCAGGAGAGCTCGCGCAAGGGTTATCCCGCTGTGGGCGGGAGACATCCGGTTTCGTTTTTGCGCGTCTGAAACCGGATGTCTACGGACTGTTCTAACGGTTACATCTCCTGGAATTCGCCTTCGACGACGCCTTCATCTTCGTCTCCGCCATCGGGGCCGGGGCCTCCGCCAGGGCCAGCGTCACCCTGCGGGCCTTGCGGACCCTGCTGAGCCTGATACATCTGCTGGCTCAAGGCGTGCGTTGCCTGTTGTAGCTGTTCGGTCAGGTTGCGGATGCGTTCGACGTCCTCGCCCTGGGTCGCTTCGCGAAGCTGGGACGTTAACTCTTCTACCTGCTGGCGATCGTTGCTTTCCAGCTGGTCGCCAAGCTCGTTCATGGTCTTCTCGACAGTGTAGATAAGCTGGTCGGCAGCATTGCGAGCCTCGCTAAGTTCTCGCCGGCGACGATCCTCGGCTTCGTGCTCGCGCGCCTGCTCGACCATGCGATCCACCTCGTCTTCTGACAGATTCGTCGATGCCGTAATCTGGATCTTCTGTTCTTTACCGGTGGCCTTGTCCTGAGCCGTAACGTCCAGAATACCGTTGGCGTCAATGTCGAAAGTTACTTCAATCTGGGGAACGCCACGTGGTGCGGGCGGGATGCCCTCGAGACGGAATCGACCGAGCGTCTTGTTGTCGCCCGCCATGGGACGCTCACCCTGCAGGACATGAATGTCCACGGCCGTCTGGTTATCCTCAGCGGTGCTGAAGGTCTCATTCTTGCGCGCAGGAATCGTTGTATTACGCGGGATGAGCGTGGTCATGACGCCTCCCAGCGTTTCCAGGCCCAGGCTCAGCGGCGTAACGTCCAGAAGTAAGACGTCCTTGACGTCGCCGGCGAGCACGCCGGCTTGGATGGCAGCGCCAAGCGCCACTACCTCATCCGGGTTCACACTTTTGTTAGGGGCCTTGCCGGTCAGATCCTGCACCAGCTCCTGCACCATGGGCATGCGCGTGGAGCCACCGACGAGAATGACTTCATCCAGCTCGCGGGAGCTAAGATCGGCGTCACTCAGGGCCTGTTCAAAAGGCTTTCGCAGCCGGGCTACCAGATCCTCTGTCATCTGCTCAAAGCGCGAGCGGGTCAGCTTAAGCTGGAGATGCTTAGGTCCGCTGGCGTCGGCGGTGATGAACGGTAGGTTGATTTCGGTCTCCTGCAGCGATGAAAGCTCGACCTTGGCCTTTTCTGCCGCTTCACGCAGGCGCTGAAGTGCCTGACGATCGTTGCTGAGATCGATTCCCTGATCCTTCTTGAACTCTTTTGTCATCCAATCGACGATGCGCTCGTCCCAGTCGTCGCCGCCCAGGTGAGTGTCGCCACTGGTGGCGCGGACTTCGATGACGCCTTCGCCGACTTCCAGGACGGATACGTCAAAGGTACCGCCGCCAAGGTCAAAGACCAGGATTGTCTGGTCATCTTTCTTATCCAACCCGTAGGCTAACGCAGCAGCCGTCGGCTCGTTGATGATACGCTTTACTTCTAGGCCTGCGATCTTGCCGGCGTCTTTTGTGGCCTGGCGCTGACTATCGTTGAAGTAGGCCGGCACGGTAATCACGGCAGCATTCACAGGCTCGCCTAGATACGCTTCTGCATCGCGTTTAAGCTTCTGTAGAATCATGGCCGAGACTTCTTGCGGTGAAAATGTCTTGTTCACCACAGGAGCTCGCATACGCGCGTCATTCTCGGGTCCCTCGACGATCTCGTAGGAAACCATTTTCATCGTGCGTTCTGTTTCTGGATCGCCAAAGCGACGTCCCATCAGACGCTTTACCGAATAAAGCGTGTTTTCGGGATTGATGACTGCCTGGCGCTTTGCCGTTTGTCCAACCAGCCGCTCTCCACTCTTGTTAAATGCTACAATGGAAGGAAGGGTATTGCCCCCTTCTGCAGTTGGTATCACTGTCGGATCGCCGCCTTCCATAGCGGCGACGACGGAATTGGTTGTACCGAGGTCAATTCCGACTATTTTTGCCATTCTTACGTCCTCCTCTATACATTATAAATCCACTCTCGGAGCGTCTAGCCACAGAATGCGCAGAGGACACTGAGTCGAACCGTTGTTTGGCCTCTGCGCCCTTGGCAATCTCTGCGGCTATATTCCGAATTGAGACTGCTTGCAGACTCTATCATCGCAACTGTAAGTCAGAATTAGATAAGAGCACTGTAAGAGCTGTGTATAAGTCGGTGTAGTGAGAAATCGGATGTCTTCACTCCGCACTCTGCGATAGTTGTTTCGAGCGGGACATCCGATTTCTTGAAACGAGAAGGGCGTTTCCACGTAAAGTAACTAGAATGGTGCTTTTTTGACGATACTCACCACATTGGAGGTTCAACGTGAACGATAGACCGGGTTGTCTCTCCGGCCTTGCAAAACTACTTCTACTGAATTGGCTATTCGACTGGTTGCAGGAGAACTTTGGCTTTGGGCGGGGCGGGCCATGCGGATGTGGCTGTGGCCTTATGCTATTCCTGGTGTTTGCTTTCCTGGCGTGCTCGATCTTAACGAGTACCAACTGGTTTGAGTTCGGCTTTTAGCGACATCAGAAACCGGAGCAACTCTTGCAGTCCGCGCAGCTCATTTCGATTGCCGAGTGAGAATTAGATAGTGACGGAGCGAGAATGATATCCGGTGGCGCCGTCAGGGTGCGGGTCGTTGATTTCGGCCGTCTGCAGCGTGCCTGTGCCGTCTGTGGCGCGCACGGTGAAGGAGTGCCGTCCCGACTCGCTCGGCCAGTCAAATCGCCACTGAACCCAAGTCAAGGAGCTGATAGGGGGAGTGCGCAGCTCGGCTTCCTGCCAGGAGCCGTCGTCGACCTGTACTTCCACGCTCTGGATACCGCGGTCGCCGGCCCAGGCGATGCCGCCTAGGGGAAGGCGTCCATCTTCGGCGGCGTCGGTGGCAATGGTATCGATGACGGAAACTATCTGCGGGCGCGCTTCGCGACTCCAACCACGCTCGACCCAGTAACCGGGTACCCAAGCCTCGACGGCCTCCATACGCACGATCCACTTGGGCTGCTTCATTCCGTAGCGATTGGGAATGTAAATGCGTAGGGGGAAGCCGTGCTCCACGGGTAGCGTCTCACCGTTCATGCCGTAGACGAGTAGCGTTCGCTCGTCAAACATGTCTTCGGCGATGACGGTTTCATAGAAGCCATCTTCAGCCTCGAGCACGAGAGCGCCTGCTTCTGGCGCCAACTGAAGATCTTCAAGAACGTCACGCAAGCGCACGCCGGTCCAGTAACTGGTGCCGATTAGGTCTCCGGCGACGCGATTGGAAATGCAGCTGAGCGTGATGGGCTGCGTGATGGAGGGATAGCTCATAAGGTCGTTTATGGTCAGATTGCGGACATCCTGGAAAAGTCCATCCACTTCTAGCTGCCACTCTTCGCCGTCAATAACAGGGGGGCGTGTATTGATGTCGATACGGTAAAAATCTTCGTTGCTGGTGATTTCGGGGCGTGTCCCGGACGGCACCGCGATGCGACCGGACGGCGTGGGAGGTATTTCGACGCTCTGCGAGGCGGCGGGCTGTGTGGCGCCGGGCGTGGCAGAGGCGGTGGTCGGTAATGGTTGTCCGGCGCCGCTGTCCTGTACAACGGCTGAAACTTCGGACTGTGTGAGGCGACCCAGGCCCCAGGCGCCCAGGGTAATCCCGGCTGCAGCGCCGGTCAGTTTGAGCAATGCTTGACGGCGGCTGGCATCGTATTGTGCCTTAGGTTGCGTTTCTTCTTCGGTGGCAACAGTAGGTGCCTGTCGGGCCAGCCACTGCAGCGCCATGACCAGTACGGCGCCCCAACCGGCCGTAAGGAGGAAAAGCCAGACGACCGTGAAAAGTATGCTGCCGCTAAGGCCCAGGGTAAGCTCGACGGCAAGGAACAGCAGAAACAAAGGTATCCCGGCGAGCATTCCGGCCTGAAATGGCGCATCTTCAAAGCGGCGCATGGAGAGGCCCACCAACAAGCCCAGAATTGGGCCGAAAGCGATGACGATCGAGATTGCCATAAGCTGTTCCGCTAGTTTTGCCGTTTCACTTACTGACAAGCCCAAGGCACCCAGGGTGGCAACCAAGCTATCAATGCCAAACGTGACTAGGGAGCCGGGAAGAACACGCGTTAGCCAATCGAAGAGATCGAAGGGGAGGAATGAAAGGCCGGCGAGCGCGTTTCCGAAGTAGGAGACGGCAATGAGGGCGGGAGCGCTGATAAGACCCAGCAAGACGGCAGTTCTTAGCTTGGGTATGCGCATTTCAGTTTTCTCCTTACAGATATTAAGAAATCGGTTGTCTCTGCACGCGGCGTGAGAACGAAGGGTTGAGGACAGACATCCGTTTTCTTATGAATTGCCGAGTGCGCTTGCTAATGAATCCACAGCTTTAGTATAGGCACCAACTATTAAAACTGAGTTGTCTAGATCTTACAAAACCCTTAAGCGCACTTCTACACCTGGTAGCGTTACGTTGCAGAGGAAAAAGTGCGTTACAATGGCAGCCAGTGCCGCTCTTTAGCCGGGGCAAACAGAGGAGAGTGACCATATGCAAGATTCAAAGCCGGAAGTCTTAATCGTAGACGATGAAGAGTCAGTGGTTGAAGTTGTCACGCTTTATCTTGAGCGAGATGGGTTCAGGGTGCGGCAGGCTTATAATGGGAAGGCGGCACTCGACGCGCTCTCGGAAGCAAAGCCGGCCCTGATGGTGTTGGATCTGATGTTGCCAGGCGTCGACGGATTAGAGATTATGAGACGGTTGCGAAGTGAACCGGGCAAGACAGTCCCGGTGATCATGTTGACGGCGAGGAGCCAGGAAACGGACCGCATCTATGGTTTGGAACTAGGCGCCGACGATTACGTGACAAAGCCGTTCTCGCCGGCGGAATTGGTGGCGCGGGTCAAAGCAGTGCTCAGGCGGACGGCGAATACAGAAGACGCTGCGCAGCAGAAGAAGCTAAGCTTTGAGGGCCTGGCGATCGATCCCGTCACGCGGCTTGTGATGGTTGACGGCCGCGAGCAGGAGTTGACGGTGACTGAGTTTGATCTGCTGTGGTTCATGGCACGCCACCCGCGCCGAGTCTTCCCGCGGGATCAGCTCTTAGAAAACGTCTGGGGATTTTCAGAATATGTGGATCCTAGCACGGTCACCGTGCATATCCGTCGCCTGCGGGAAAAGATTGAGAAAGATCCCAGCGCGCCTAGGTGGCTCGTCACAGTGTGGGGCGTGGGATACAAGTTTGAGCCGGGTGAAGCTTCATGATAAAAAGCCAGTCGTCTTCGCTACAGCGATATGTAAATTGGCTAAGCGGTAGGCCGTGGCGCATTCTAGTTGCAGGCGTCATTCTGGCGCTGTCTTGCGCGGCGCTGGTAATGGCAACCATAATGCAGCCACCTGCAGCGGAACTGGCGGCGCTGGTACGTACGCTGGCAGTTACGTCAGTATTGTCTCTCTTCTTAGGATACGTTTTGCACAGGCGTGGACTGGCGCGCCTGCCGTCGCTTACGCTAACCCTTGTATTGGCCTACGGTTGGGCAGCGATATTAACGTTGGTAAACGTGCTGGTCATGGCCAGATTGATGTTTGTAAGCGAGCATGATCTGGCGTTGTCCGTGGTGCTCCTGTTGTTTGCGGCGATAATTGCCACGTCTTACGGGCTTTTTGTGGCTTCGAGTGTGACGGATAACGTGCGTGAGCTGGCGCAGACGGCGCGGCAGGTGGCGGAGGGAGACTTTGGGGCGCGTGTGACTGTGAGTGGACGGGACGAGGTGGCAGATGCGTCCCGCGCCTTCAATGCGATGGCGGAACAGCTGCAGCAGGCGGCCGACGAACGGCGCGCAGTAGAAGCGTTGCGCAGGGACCTTATCGCCTGGACGTCTCATGACCTACGGACGCCGCTAACTAGCATCCGGGCCATGGTGGAGGCACTTTACGACGGCGTGGTTGACGACGAGGAGACCGTGCAACGCTACTATCGCACAATTCGCGCCGACGTTCTGGCGCTAAATGCTCTGATAGATGACCTATTCGAGTTAGCACAGTTGGAGGCGGGTGGACTGGTGCTTGACCTGGAGCCGCACTCGCTTGGCGATCTGGTCTCGGATGCGCTTGAGACATTCCAGGTGTTGGCGGAACAACGTGGCGTGCGGCTTGAAGGAGAGGTGGCGCCGGACATTGACCCGGTAGCGATAAATGCGCCGAAGATGGCGCGCGTGCTGCGCAATCTCTTGAGCAATGCCCTTCACTACACGCCGCAGGGCGGCAACGTGCGCGTCGCCGTCTGGCGAGAGGGGGAGTTGGTTTACGTGACAGTCGAAGACAGCGGCAGGGGCTTCGCAGACCGCGATCTGTCGCGAGTGTTCGAGCAATTCTACCGCGGTGAGGCTGCCAGGAGCAGGGCAACCGGCGGGGCAGGGCTAGGGCTGGCCATTGCGCGCGCGATCATCGACGCGCATGGCGGTGAAATTTGGGCAGAGAACCGCGTGGCGGGTGGCGCTCGCGTGAAGTTCTCCATCCCTGATACACCGGATTCGGCCCACATCAAGGCTGCTTAGGCCTGGCACAGCCATCGCTCCGGCGGATCGCAGTTGTAACTGGTTGTTAGCTTACATTTCTTCGCGATACGAGAACTTGTGCCGTTTGCGGGCATCGAGCACAGCACGGCGCAGGATTTCGTGAACCTTTTCGGGATCTTGCACGTTGCGCAACACGGCCTCAGGTCTATCACGATCGTGGCTTCGAACATGTATGTCGCCAATGTTAAACATGCGCTCGGTCACCGACTGGCTCTGGTCGAGATCTTGAACACGGACAAGTTCGATGTCCTGGCGATCCTTGCCCAGAACGCCCTCGACAAGGCGTAGGCGCTCGGTGGTAATGATGTATTTGGTGTTGATGGAAAGGAAGGGCCGGCCTTCCCATAAGACTTCTTCGCCGCCGTCGCCTAACTGCTCCGTTTCGGCGACTTTGACCGATTGGCCAATTTCCTCGTCAAGTTCCAGAAGCGCCGCGTCGGCTACGATTGAAATGACCGTTTCAAGATCGCCCTCATCATACTTCTTGACGTCGACGTCACTCTGAGCGAGATTCTGCCAGGCGCGGGCCTTAACTCTGGTGCGTGCTTCATTGATATCCATGCTTTACCTCCATTTTTATATGATATTTACGAAATGCGACTAGAATACGTTGCAGTTCATGCCAGCAAGGCATTCGGCGCTTGCCAGGTGTCGAAGGCATCGCTACAATGGTGTGTCCTTCCAGAACTTTTCTGTCAGAGGTAACAAAGTATGCCGACATATGTTTATAAGTGTGCTAGCTGCGGGCACACGTTTGAAGCCCGACAACGAATGACGGATAGTGCATTGACCGATTGCCCAGCGTGTGAGAAATCCGCACTGCGTCGCGTCATCAATAGTGTGGGTGTCGTTTTCAAAGGCAGCGGTTTCTATGTTACGGATAACCGCAACGGTCCGAATGGAGCGGCTGCCAGTAACGGTAGCACCCCTTCGGCCAAGGATTCGGACAGCAAGTCCGAAACGGGTGGTGACGCTAAGTCTTCGTCAGAGAGCACAGGTACGACAGAGAAGAAAACGGAAGCAGAGTAACCCCCATAATCAGACAAGTTCATACTGTCATCGTCCGAAACCTGTGAATCATTGTTCATGGGTTTTTTGGCGTTCAAAGCTGAAAACCGGCATCTGCCTGTATGACCTTGAGGTTAAAGTCGTCGACGAGGTCGTCGAGTCGCTCGCGCAGGCGGTCCCACTCGTCGGTATTAAGAATATAGTTCATCTGGTCCATGGTCTGGGTGACGCCCGAGATGAGGATTTGCTCGCAGTCACCGTAGACCGTGTACCAGGCCTGGATTTCAACAAGGCCCAATTTATTGATTCGGGGAATAAACTCGTTGGCCACGAAGTCGGAATATTCCGCTTCTTGTTCGGCTCTAATATCCCAGCGCATTAGTAATTTTGTTGCCATATATATCCATCGTCGCGGCGCGCGGCGTAAGAATGAAACCGGCGATCGCGAGTTGTTGCCATTTTCTATAGCACCGGCGCTAATAGCACAACTTCAGTCTCTTCGGCAAGGTTACTCGACGAGATCTGCAGGCTTTGTTCCTTAGTTGGGTCGGTAACGCCCATTTCGTTCAGGAACCGATCAACTTCTTCCAGTTCCAGATCGAGACCCGGTATTTGATAGTGCATGGGTACCACGATATTGGGTTCTAGCATGGAGACCAATTCGGCCGCCTGAGCAGCGTTGAGGCTGTTGCCACCGCCGACGGGCACCAGAAGGACGTGTATTTCTTCCAGGGCTTCGATCTGAGTCTGCGTTGGAACACGCGCCATGTCGCCAAGGTGAGCGACAGTGATGCCGTCATAATCAAACATGAACAGAACGTTTGGTAATGAGGAACCGTCTTGAGCCGTCGCAATGCCAGTGATGAAGACGTTTCCAATTTCGTATTCACCGGGTCCGTGCAAGGCATATTCGTAGCCGGAGACGGCTGCCAAGTAATTGTGTCCTGGAGCATCGTGGCTGACAGTAACGACGTCGGCGTCGAGCGCCAGGCGAGGCAAGCCCAGTTCTTGATTGTATGGATCTGTAACGACTGTTGCGAAGTAGCGCTCAGTCAATCGAAAACAGCTCAATCCGTGCCAGGTAATTTCCATAGTACTCCTTCTTAGTTCCCGCCAATTATACCTGCATAGCGAGAGAACTGCATTATCTGAAAGAGTGACTGATTTTCCATCGTTGATAGAATTCAAAGAGCGGGAAGAAACTCGGCTTCTTTGAAAAGGGTATTGCAAGGATGACCGGCGAAACAGTTAGTTGGAATCGGACGGAGCTAGAGGGAGGAAAAATTAGCGATAGAGCTGACGGTTGGCGACTCGCGCTCGTCCGGCGGGCACGCGGCTATACTAACGCCCAGCTGGACGATTATCAAGGAGCGGCGTTTCGTTGGGAAAAGGGAACTCGACTCACGGCGCGAGCCAGGTTTTCGGCCGAATCGGATGCGCTGGTGGGGACAGCCGGCTTTGGCTTCTGGAATGCGCCGTTCGGGCCAGGAACCGGTTCGCGCGTTCGCCTACCGCGCGCAGTGTGGTTTTTCTACGCGTCCAATGCCTCCGATCTCCCCTTGGCGCCTTTAGACGAGAAGGGGAACGGTTGGTTTGCGGCGACAATTGATGCGCACACGTTGCGCGCGCTGCGTTGGGCGCCGCTCATTGTGCCTGTGTTGCTTCTGAATCAATTCTATGCGCTGCGACGCTTTCTGTGGCCACTGATTCGGCGTGACTTAAACATCAGTTTTGAGCGTCTGACTGTGAGCATGCGCGCCTGGCACAAGTATGAGATTGAGTGGCGTGACGGGAAGACCGTATTCATGGTAGATGGGACGCCGGTGCTGGTAACGTCACGGTCAGTAGGAGGGTCATTGGGGTTTGTGACGTGGATAGATAACCAGGCGATGGTGCTTACTGCCAGGGGCAAGATTTGGTGGAAAACGGAGCCCGTGGAGCGACCTCAGTGGTTAGAGATTGAAGGCCTCGTCACGGAGCCGGTCTAGTGGGCCGTTGCCCAGGGTGGGTGGAGGGTGTTATGTCTATAAGCAAGACGTATGTAAGGGTGATTCAATTTTGACACTGTCTTTGGCCCGTGCTATACTCGTTTCCCGGTCATACATCCTTTTGCGAGGGAAGGGAGGGATGGCCGAGTGGACGAAGGCAACGGTCTTGAAAACCGTAGTGGGCGCAAGCTCACCGGGGGTTCGAATCCCTCTCCCTCCGCTTTAACAGCATCGATAATTATTGCTTGGGGAGGTGCCAGAGTGGACGATTGGGGCCGCCTGCTAAGCGGTTAACCGGGTAAAACCGGTTCATGGGTTCGAATCCCATCCTCCCCGCTCACGCGCCCGGCTCCGGTCGGAATTGCGTAACGAAAGAGCGCCCTTAGCTCAGCGGAAGAGAGCGTCTGACTACGAATCAGAA
>CAYSMQ010000016.1:0-8945 GCA_964432035.1 uncultured Ardenticatenaceae bacterium | reverse complement strand
CGGGAGTTCGAATCTCTCAGGGCGCACAATTGACGACCCCTCCGGGGGTCGTTTTTTTTGAAAAGTTGAAGCCCAGGAGGCATAAGTTGAGTAGGGTCAGAGTAGCGATCATCGGTGTGGGTAACTGCGCGTCTTCGTTGGTGCAGGGAGTGCAGTATTACCAGGATGCGGCGGTGGACGACGACATACCAGGGTTGATGCACGTCGATCTTGGCGGCTATCATATTCGCGACATTGAGTTTAGCGCCGCCTTTGATATTGACGTTGAAAAAGTGGGCAAGGACCTGTCCGAGGCAATCTGGGCCGGGCAGAATAACACGATCAAGTTTGCGGATGTGCCTGAGTTGGGCGTGCCCGTTCAGCGCGGAATGACGCATGATGGGTTGGGCAGCTATTTGGCGCGAAAGATTGAGAAGGCGCCGGGAAAGACGGCGCCGATTCGCAGGATTCTTGAAGAAACTGAGACAGACGTCGTCGTCAACTATCTGCCGGTGGGCAGCGAACAGGCGACAAAATGGTACGTGGAGCAAATTTTGAACGCCGGCTGCGCGTTTGTCAACTGTATTCCTGTGTTCATTGCCCGGGAAGCCTATTGGCAGGAACGCTTTGTCAGCCGTAACTTGCCAATGATTGGCGACGACATTAAGAGTCAGGTGGGCGCGACGATCGTACACCGGGTGCTGACGCGGCTGTTTGCGGATCGTGGTGTGCATGTGGAGCGCACGAGCCAGCTGAACGTGGGCGGCAATATGGATTTCTATAATATGCTGGATCGCGAGCGCCTGGAAAGCAAGAAAATCAGCAAAACCAACGCGGTAACGTCGCAACTGGATTACGAAATGCCGGAAGATGACGTGTACATTGGACCCAGCGACTTCGTACCTTGGTTAACGGATAGGAAATGGGCGCATATTCGCATGGAAGGACGGTCCTTTGGTGACGTTCCACTAAATGTGGAGCTGAAGTTGGAAGTATGGGACAGTCCTAACTCGGCAGGTGTCGTAATTGACGCCGTGCGTTGCGCCAAGCTTGCCATGGATAGAGGTTTGAGTGGCGCCCTTTACGGACCAAGTTCTTACTTTATGAAATCGCCGCCAGTGCAGTACACGGACGCGGCGGCGCGTGAAAAGACCGAGGCCTTTATCTGCGAGGGAGATAATAGTCGATAGGTTCAGGCGCAGTTGGAGGCTGTGCCCCAACATGAGTACACCGCTTACCATTCTATCCGTGAGCGGAGCTTCTTATTTGTAAGGACTATGAAAACCCCGGCCGGAAAAGAGTGCCGATTTTATTACGAGAACTTCCATCGCGGGCGTTCTGAGCAAGAATGCCGGCTTATTGCTGCCAACTCACGGTCCCCCCGTTGGCGACCGAAAGATTGCTTCAATTGTCCAGTTCCAGAGATATTGCAGGCGAACAGTAGCCCCGATCTTGTTCTTGAAGGGACGGTAAAGAAGGGAATACTAGGAATTGGCCGGCATGTTGAGGTGAAGGCCTTTTGTAGCCGACATCTAGTCGATGTACCTGAACCAAGGGTCGGATGCCGCCAGTGTGCAGAAGAGCGCCCCGGAATCCAACAGTTATTTGACGGCGATGATTGAAGCTATTCTCTTTGATTTGGACGACACGCTGCTTAGCAACAGCATTGACCGCTTCTTGCCGCGCTACTTCGCGCTGCTTGGTGAGTATGCGGCGCCGAAGCTAGGCGATCGGAAACGATTCCTGCGCGTCCTTATGGACGGCACACAGGCGATGATTATGGACACAGACGGCGCCACGACGAACCGGGCCGTCTTCTGGAAGCGTTTTGAGGAAATGACGGGGAAGACCGTCGAGGAGATGGAGCCGTTCTTCGACCAGTTTTACGAGACGGTTTTCCCACAGCTTTGTGACGCCTGTGCGAAGAGACCAATCGCCGCGGAGATGGTGCAGGCTTGTTTCGACCGTGACCTCAAAGTCGTGATTGCCACGAATCCAGTTTTTCCCCGGCGTGCAGTGGAGGAGCGGCTGGCGTGGGCGGGTTTGCCGGTCGATTCCTTTCCATTTACGCTGGTGACCAGCTACGAAAATATGCACGCAACGAAGCCCAATGTCGCCTACTACCGGGAAATATTGCAGCAGGTGGAAGTGCAGCCGAACCGGGCGGTGATGATCGGAGATGACTGGGAGAACGATATTGCGCCGGCCAAATCGATTGGATTGAGAACCTATTGGATTACGAGTGACAGTGAAAGTGCTCACGTTCCTGATCCGGGCCTTGTGGACGGTTATGGCTCGCTAAACGAGTGTCATGAGTGGCTGACGTCGGTGTTAAGTGGCGTTGGCTAGGGCGCACGCGTTTCGCGCGCGCCGAATGTCCTGGGGTTAGATTCTGATGCAGAAACCGCCGCCGGTAGATGTCCTGCTTGAAGCGCTTGAAAGCTTTGCACGCAACATCGCCAGCGTTATGAGTAAGCCGGGCATCAATTGGCAAAGGAGTCGCGGGGACGAGGACTGGTCACTGACGGAAGTCATTTGTCACCTGCGTGACGTGGAGCGTGAAGTACACCAGCCTCGATTTGAGGTGCTGATCGAGGAAGATGAGGTGTTTCTCCCAGGCGCGGTAGCCGATAGATGGGTTGAGGAACGCAACTACCGTGCGCAAAACGGCCCTGTTGCATTGGAGGACTTTCTGGCGGCGCGAGAGCAAACGCTCTCTCTCTTGGAGGAACTGGATGCCGAAGTGTGGCAACGTCAGGGGCAGCATGCGTTCTTTGGGCCAACGACAATGCATGAACTCCTTTACCTGGCTGTGCAGCATGACGAGGCGCACTGGGAGCAGATTGTCGAACTGATCGAGGCAGGTTAGGCTGCGCCCCAGGACAGAACCCTAGATGAAAGTCAGGGAGCGACTGAGGGTATGGAGCGAATCGCGCAGTTCCCGCGTTAGTTCCTCGCTTCTAGGCTCTTGGAGTAGGACATAGTGGTGTTTCTTGTAGGCAAGTTCGCTACAGAGGCGATAGAAGCGCGTGGCCATTAGATAGGCGCGAAATCCGTGAGCTGTGAGAATGTGAAATCGGTGGGTGAGACGTCTGCGCGTAGAACAGGCGATCTGATATTGCTGTGGCGTCAGTGTACCTCGCTCAACTTCATCGCGTAGATAGTCCTTGATCCAGTTTCGTTCCTGCAGAAGCGCCCAGGCGACGATGAGTACTAGTAGAAGGACGCCACCCCAGTCGGTAATGGGGAGGATGAAGCAGAGTAGGCCGCCGCTGGATGCGCCTAGATTGTGGAGGGCGTGCAGAAATACAGCTATGGACCAGCCGCCAAGCGGGGCAAGGATGCGCACCGACCGTTCTGTGGAGAAGCGTGCGACAGCCATTCCCAGACCCGTGGCACTGGTGAAAAGGGAATGGTTTAGGCCAAACACAATGGCGCGAAGAAAGACGGTTGTACCCCAGGCCCCAGCACCTTCTGCTTGGTAAACCGTCACAAAGTAGAAGAAGTTCTCGACCATGGCGAATCCAACGCCGACCATGGCGCCATAGATGATGCCGTCAAGAAGGCTGTCGACTTCGTGGCGTAGGAGAACGAAGATGGCCACAAGGGCTATCGCTTTGGCTGTTTCCTCAAGGGGTGGCGCTACCAGCACGGTCATGGTCGTGTTTGTCACGGCCGGACCGGCGATGGACTGTAGCGGCGTGCTGAAAGCGACGCTGACGAAAAGAGCGAGAATGATGCTGGGCACGGCGCCCCAGAAAAACGTGGCGCTAAGCAACCATATGGGCTCTTTTTCGTAGCGGTCGAACCCGTAGATCAGCGTCGAATAGAATAGAGCGGGGATGATGGCAGCGGCGGCGGATAGTAATATGGCGTTTGACGAGGTGATCTGCATGACCTGTCTGTTATAGCGCAGCTATGTGCTGTATATATGCTGTGAATTCTGGTATGAGAGTCGTGCTATTTCAATTATCTTGCGTTATTCTCTAGACTGTATACCGGTTAGTGACGAGAGGAACCTTGTGGCGTGAGTGATTGGCAACAGAGTGTCGCGGGCGCTGTGGAGCGCTTTGAAACACGCTTTGACCGGCTAAAACGGCGGCTGAGCGCTTCAACAGGACGTACCGGTTCACCCCTGATTGTTCCCTACAGAAGTTATGGCACCATTGACCGGCTGTTGGTAATGGGTCGCGTCTTATCGAACACACCGGCTGCGGCGCCAGGTGCGACCGATAGCGTCTGGCAGAATCTCCTAAGCACATACCGGAGACTGGAGAGTGATGAGGTACCGGGTGCGCGCGTTCAGGCACAGATTGGCAATGTTGTGGCGGAAGCGGAAACTGACGAAGAAGGTTACTTCCGCATGTGGCTGGAAGGCGTCTCGGAGTATACCACACCTGGCTGGTTAGGCGTGGACCTGAGACTGCGCGAGCCTTTGGATGACCACGGTATGGACGCTTCGACCAGGGCCCATGTGCTGGTGCCGGCGAACGAGGCGCAATTTGGCGTCATTAGCGACATCGACGACACTGTTATGCAATCGCACGCTACAGAACTGCTGCGCATGGCAAAGCTAACATTTCTAGGAAACGCGTATACTCGCTTACCGTTTCCCGGCGTCGCCGCCTTTTACCGGGCCCTTGTGGGCAGCGGTCCGGTCGAGAATCCGATCGCATACGTATCTAGCAGTCCCTGGAATCTATATGATCTGATTGTCGACTTTTTTGAATTGCAGGAGATTCCTCCAGGACCTATGTTTTTGCGCGATTGGGGGATTACGACAGAAGAACTGCTACCCACCGAACATTCGAGGCACAAACTGCTTGCGATCGAGACGCTCTTTGAATTTTACGGAGATCTACCGTTTATTCTTATTGGTGACAGCGGGCAACAAGATCCGGAGATATATGCTGAAATCGTTCGCCGCTATGCAGACCGCGTTTTGGCGGTGTATGTACGCGACGTAAGTGAAGATCGGCGACGAGAGCATGCCATTCTGGAGCTTACAAAAGAAGTCATCGAAAGCGGCAGCTCGCTTATTCTGGCTGAAGATACGCTGCAGATGGCACAACATGGGGCGGACAATGGTTGGATTCAACGGGAAGCCCTGCGTGAGATCCAGCGTGAAATCGAAGCGGATATAGAAGGCGAGGAAAACTCGAACTGATGAATGAATATAGGCCGCACGAGGTGGATGCGGCGTTGATAATCTTGGCCAGGCATCCACGAGTGAAGGCAGTACAATCGGGGTTGGCGCGAACGCTGGGAGAAGAAGTTGCCACGGAGTTTCACCGGTTGAGCGCCGAGCGGCTGTTCTTGGAGCTGGAACGGCTGCTGCTCCCCGTACAGCGCTACCTGTTTTATGCGGGGAACGAGGATGAAGCAGATCTGCGCCACTGGACCGGCGATCGATTTAATTACGAGCCGCAAGTAGGGCGTAACCGGGGTGAGCGCCTGCAACATGCGCTGGCAACAATCTTTTCCCGGCGCGCGACAAAGGCGATTATTGTGGGCACGGATACGCCAGATCTGACGGCAGGCTTGATCGACGAAGCGTTGCACCTACTTGATGATTACGATGTCGTGATCGGACCAGATCACAGCGGCGGGTACTATTTGCTAGGGATGAGATCACTGCACCCGGAGCTTTTTAACGGCGTTCCGTGGGGGACGAGCCGCGTCTATGGGCACACCCTGCGTATGATTAAGACGCTGCAACTCAGTCTTGCCTTTCTTCCGGTGCTGATCGATGTCAGCACGGAGGATGACTTGCGGCGATGGATGGACGTCGACCGTCGTAGTAGAAGGGGACATCTGGAAGACTATCTTCGCAAAGCTTTAACGTCCTAGCCGCGATGAAAAATCACACTATGAGCATGGCGTCGCCGAAGGAGTAGAAACGGTATCCTTCGGCGATGGCGATCTCATATGCCTCAAGGATCTTCTCTCGCGTGGCGAAAGCTGAGACCATCATGAGCAGGGAAGACTGGGGCAAATGAAAGTTGGTGATCAGGGCATCGACGGCGCGAAAACGGTAGCCGGGGTAGATGAAGAGATCCGTGCGTCCTGAGAAGGCGGCAACTGGTTTCCAGGGACAGATGTCCGTCGTTTCGCCACCTGCGTCTCGGGCGCTTATATTCTGAAGGGAGCCAGTAATCCCCGCCGAGCGGAGCGCTGCCGTCTCTAGCACACGAGCCGTCGTGGTGCCCACGGCGACAATGCGTCCACCCGCAAGCTTGGCCTGGTTGATGCGGCGAGCGGCTTCAGGGGAGAGAGAGGCCGATTCGGTGTGAATGTCGTGCTCGGAGACCTCGTCGGCCGAGACGGGCTTGAACGTGTCTAGGCCAACGTGAAGGGTACACGTTTCAAAAAGTGCGCCATTTTCGCGTAGTGATAGCAGAAGGTCCGGCGTGAAGTGTAGACCGGCTGTGGGCGCCGCAGAAGAACCCTGTCGCCTGGCGTATACTGTCTGGTAACGCTCGGCATCGTCCAATTCTTTGTGGATGTATGGCGGAAGGGGAGTGTGTCCAATCTGATCGAGATGGTCGTCCAGCGAGCTGCTAAAAGTCACCTCCCGTTGGGCGCCTTCCAGTTCGGCGGAGATGGTGGCCTGGAACTCCGATTTCTGTCCGGATCCTTCGTGTAGCGATATGACGGTGCCACAACGCACGCGGCGCCCACCGACGAGGGCGCGCCAACGATCGGCGTCCAGGCGTTCGAGCAAGAGGAGTTCTACTTTGCCCCCGGTCTCACTCTTCTCGCCGTAGAGGCGAGCAGGGTAGACGCGACTGTCATTAGCGACCAGGATGTCGCCGGGGCGCAGGTATTGCAGTAGATTGCGAAAATGCGTGTGTTCGATACGCTCATTCTCACGGTGTAGAACAAGCAAGCGGCTGGCATCGCGCGGCTCGATGGGGCGTTGCGCGATTCGTTCTGACGGCAGGTGATAGTCGAATTGGGATGTTTGCATTTGTGATATGTTATTAGCGGCGGAAGATGCGAATGACGATATTGAGAATGATGGTACCCAATATGCTGATGAGGATCATTGTTGCCAGCGGGAAGTAGATGCGGTAGTTGCGGCCCTCGATCTGAAAGTCTCCGGGCAGGTTGCCGAGCCAGGGGAATACCCTCAGCGCGACGAGCAAGACCAGTCCGGCAAAGGCGATTGCTAGGCCGGTGATGATCAAAATGCGGGCAAAGTCAGCCATAGAATTTGTGGTATTCCTGTGAAATCTATCGAAATCGGATGTCTCCGCGGGTCCTTCTTTGGCGATAGCTTCCCCGACAAGACGTCCGATTTCTCACAACTGGTCAATGCAAAAGGGGTCAATCCTCAAATAGCCTGGGTTGAGCATCCTCGTTTTGCTTAGCCTCGGCAGGAACGGGGATGCCAAGATGATTATAGGCGTGGGGAGTTGCGACGCGTCCTCGAGCAGTGCGTTCAATGAAGCCAAGTTGTAGGAGGTAAGGCTCGACGACGTCCATGATGGTGTCGGCCTCTTCGCTAATGGAGGCGGCGATGGTTTCCAGGCCCACGGGTCCACCGCTAAACTTCTGAATGATTGAGCCCAAGACCCGGCGGTCGAAGTTGTCCAGCCCAAGTTGATCGATCTCCAGTAAGTCGAGTGCGGCGTGCGCCACGTCTTCGCTAATGTGGCCATCGGCGCGTACCTGGGCATAGTCGCGAACACGACGAAGGAGGCGGAGAGCCACACGTGGTGTGCCTCGCGCGCGACGGGCGATGGCTGCCGCGCCGGCGTCGTCGATGGGCACCTCAAGAATATTTGCGCCGCGCACGACGATATCTTGGATGGCCTCAGTCTCGTAAAATTCCATGCGATAGCGCGCGCCAAAGCGGGCGCGCAGGGGCGCCGTGAGCAGCGCGAGACGCGTAGTGGCGCCGATGACGGTGAAGCGCGGTAGCTTGAGACGCACGTTTTTTGCGCCAGGGCCCTTACCCACCACCAGATCAAGCACGAAATCTTCCATAGCCGGGTAGAGGATCTCTTCGACAGCGCGACCGAGACGATGCACTTCGTCGATGAACAGGATATCTCCGGCGCGCAGGTTGGTAAGAATTGCTGCCAAGTCGCCGGAGCGCTCGATGGCAGGTCCGGCGGTGATGCGGATGTTGACGTTCATCTCGTTGGCGACAATGTGTGCGAGCGTCGTCTTACCTAAGCCCGGTGGGCCGTGGAACAAGATGTGGTCGAGAGGTTCACCGCGTCCCTGTGCAGCTTCCAACAAGATGCCCAGGTTGGTCTTCATCCGCTGTTGCCCTGTAAACTCGTCCAAAGATTGCGGACGCAGGAGACCGTCAAGACGTTTATCTTCGGAGCGAGCGCGGGGCGAGATCTGTTTTCTGGAGTCGATTTTTTCGCTCATAAATCAGTTGTGATTATACTGCATGTGCATGAGCTTGCGTATCTTTGCAAACTATGTTTATCTAGCGCAGGCTCATGACGCAATTGGTGCAAGCGTCAGACATTTAAGCAACTGATAGGAGGGACGGTAATAGCATGGTTCATGAATCTCAACACCCACTTGTGCGACACAAGTTAACATTGCTTCGCAATGTTACGACCGAACCGAAGAAGTTTCGGCAGTTGATCCGCGAAGTAGCGATTTTGATGGCCTATGAGGCGACAGAAGACCTGGCGCTGTCGGAGACAACGGTGGAGTCGCCCATGGGCAGCGCACAGGGCTATGAATTGAAGGAGAAGATCGGTCTGGTGCCCATTTTGCGCGCGGGGTTAGGCATGGTAGACGGAATCTGGGAGATGATGCCGGGCGCAGAAGTGTGGCACATTGGTCTGTACCGGGATGAAGAGACGCTGCGACCGGTCTTCTACTACAATAAGCTGCCCACGTCGCCAACGGTGCAACTGTGCCTGGTATTGGACCCGATGCTGGCGACAGGCGGGTGGGCGGTGGCAGCCGTAGATATGCTAAATAAGTGGGGG
>CAYSMQ010000015.1:0-25967 GCA_964432035.1 uncultured Ardenticatenaceae bacterium | reverse complement strand
TCCTGCGAAAATTCGCCAGTTGCGGGTGGCACTCGAGGAGTGACCGGCATCAGCGCCACGTCAGCGTTTTCTACCGGTGCTAACTATTTGTTGTATCTATGAAGATTTACGCCGTTGTCAACCAGAAAGGAGGCGTGGGTAAGACCACGAGCGTCGTTAACATCGGCGCCTATCTGGCAGCCAACGACCATCGCGTGCTGCTGGTGGATATGGATCCACAGGCCAATGCCACCTCAGGCCTGGGATTCGAGAAAAGCGAAATTGCGCGGTCTACCTACGATTTGCTCTTGCAAGCGACAAACATTGATGACGTTCTGGTGGACTATGATGACACCGGACTGTACCTCCTGCCTGCCAACCCCGACCTTGCCGGCGCCGAAGTGGAACTGGTCAACGAAATGGCCCGCGAATACCGGCTGAAACGGGCCCTGGAGCAGGCCGAAAGCCGCTTCGATTACATTTTAGTCGATTGCCCGCCCAGTCTCAGCCTTTTGACGATCAACGCGCTGACCGCAGCACGCGACGGCGTGTTAATTCCCGTGCAGTGCGAATACCTGGCGCTGGAAGGACTTTCGCAGCTCATGCAAACGCTGGACCGAGTCAAGGGTCACCTCAACGAGCAACTCGAGATCCGCGGTATGATCATGACAATGTACGACGGTCGCACGAACCTTAGCCGGCAGGTTGTAGAAGAGGTCCGCACCCACTTTCGCGGCAAGGTGTTTCGCACCATTATTCCGCGCAACGTACGACTCAGCGAAGCGCCGAGTTATGGTCAACCCATTAACCTGTACGCGCCGTCGTCTCCGGGCGCCATGGCCTATAAAGTGCTCACGGCAGAGTTGCTGAAAGGCGATAATGCGCAAGTGACGACCGAACAGAAATAGCGAGGATAAGGAACCATGAGCAAGAGACGTGGCTTGGGACGGGGACTGGGTGCGCTCATTCCCGGTGGTGAAGAAGACACGCCCGCCAGTCAACAAGGCGGTTTGCGGTTGGTGACCACCGATGCCATCGAGCCCAACCCTCACCAGCCGCGTAGCCTCATGGACGAGGATGCGCTGGAAGAGCTGACCAGGTCCATCGAAGAGCACGGGCTGATCCAACCCTTGATCGTCAACGAGGAGACCGACGGACGATACACGCTCATTGCCGGCGAGCGCCGCTGGCGTGCTGCCCAACGTGCAGGGCTACAGCAAGTGCCCGTCGTCGTCAAAGAAGCCTCACCCCAGGCGATGTTGGAAATGGCCCTCATCGAGAACATCCAGCGCGCCGACCTCAATCCGCTGGAGGAGGCCGCCGCCTACCGGCAACTCATGGACGAGTTCGGTTTGACCCAGGCGCAGGTCGCGCAGCGAGTTGGCAAGAGCCGTCCCGCGGTCGCCAATTTCGTGCGCCTTCTCGATTTGCCCTCCGAAGTGCAAGAAGCCGTCGTCGGCGGCGCCCTCAGCGGCGGACACGCGCGAACGTTACTTGCGCTGGTGGAACCGGAGGAGCAGATCATGCTCATGCGCACGATTCAGGAGCAGGATCTCAGCGTGCGGCAGACTGAAGCCATCGTGCGCATTGCCGAGCAGGTACCCGAAAAAGTGCGCCACGCGCTGGTCCAGGGCCGGCTGAGCGCCGAGCACGCCCAGGTCTTGTTGCGCCTGCCCTCGGCCGAGCAGCAAGTGGCAATGATGCAAACCATCGTCAATAAAGGACTCAGTCCCCAGCAGGCGGCGGAGTCGGTGGAGACGCAGTTAGCCGGAGAACGACCGCGCTCGCGCACGGCGGCAAAGCCGCCGCCGGAATTGGTGTGGCTAGAATCGCGCTTTCAGCAAAGCCTGGGCACGCGCGTCAACATTCAGAAGAGCGGCGAAGGCGGCAAAGTGGTTATCCATTTTTACTCCGACGAAGAGTTGCAAGCGATATTTGAGGCCATCGTCGACGAAGAGTGAGAGAATAGCATTTATGCACACAGATAATACATGGCTATCACACTAAAGAGACCAAGACAGATAAACGCCTTGCGTGAGGCCAACTGGCTCGTCGCCGAGGCATTTCGCGAGCTGGAGCAGGCCGTGCGACCCGGCGCCCGGCTTTCTGACCTGGACGACATGGTCACTGAATTCATCGAAAGCCGCGGCGCAAAACCGCTTTACAAAGGCTATCGCGGCTCGAGTGGGGCGCAACCACCATTTCCCGGCACGATTTGCGCCTCCGTCAACCATGAATTCTGCCAAGGACTAACCGATCGCCGCCGGCTCAAAAACGGCGACATTATCGCTATCGACATCGGCCTGCGGCTCAAGGGCTGGTGCGGCGATGCCTGCGTTACCTATGCCGTGGGCCATATCTCGCCTGAGGCGCAACGATTACTCGACGTCACGCGAGAATGTCTCCATGTCGGCATTGACGCCGCGCAACCGGGCGCGCGATTGACAGACATCGGCGCCGCCATCCAGGAACACGCAGAAAGCCACGGCTACAGCGTCGTGCGCGAGTGGGGCGGGCACGGCGTGGGTCGTTCGCTGCATGAAGAACCGTCTGTGCCACACGTCGGTCCTGGTGGGCGTGGCCCGCGCCTGCGACCGGGCATGGTCTTTACCATCGAACCGATGATCAACGCCGGCGCCGCAGACACCCGCATGCTCAAAGATGGCTGGACGGTGGTCACTGCTGACGGGTCGCTCTCGGCCCAGTACGAACACACGATTGCGCTGACCGAGGACGGACCACTCATTCTCTCGCAGCTCTGACTCGTAGCGGCTAGTCAGGTAACCGAAAAAGAAAAGTCTGAGGCAAACATGGACAACAACCACAGGCTCATTCGTGAAAAAACGGCGCAGGCGACAGACATCCTCGACGAGTTCGACGTCGACCTGTGGCTGACCTTTGTGCGCGAAACGTCGCTGTCGCCGGATCCCACACTGGAACTCATTCTGGGCATGGATATGACTTGGCATTCTGCCTTCTTTCTCAGCCGTAGCGGCGAGCATACGGCCATTATCGGCCACTATGACGCCGAGAACGTGCGCAATACCGGGGCCTACGAGCGCGTCATTGGATACCACGAGGGCATCAGCAAACCCCTGCGCGCCTACCTGCAAGAGACCGATCCGCAGCAAATTGCTATCAACTACTCGCAAAGAGACGTCGCCGCCGACGGGCTCTCGCACGGCATGTATCTGGCGTTGCAGAACCTGCTGCAGGATACGCCCTACGCCGAGCGGCTCATCTCCGCCGATCGACTGGTCGCTGCCCTGCGCGGACGCAAAAGCGCGGAGGAAGTGGCCCGCGTCCGCCGCGCCGTGCGCACGACTGAGGCGCTCTTTGACGAAGTAGAGCAATTTGTGCAACCGGGTATGACCCAGCGCCAGATCGCCGATTTTGTGCACGGGCGTATCGACGAGATGCGTCTGGGATATGCCTGGGACAAGCCCTATAATCCCATCGTCACCTGTGGGCCTGATTCCAGTATTGGCCATGCTGCGCCCGGCGACGTGGCTTTGGCGCCTGGTCACACGCTGCACATGGACCTTGGTGTGCGGCAAAATGAGTACTGTTCCGACCTGCAGCGCATGTGGTACGTCCTGGAGGAGGGGGAGAGCGAGGCGCCCACCGACGTGCAACGCGCGTTCGACACTGTTCTTGGCGCCATAAGGGCCGGCGAGGCGGCGCTAAAGCCGGGCACGCCCGGTTGGAAAGTCGACGAGGCAGCGCGTAACCACATTGTGAACGCTGGCTACGACGAGTACATGCATGGCTTCGGGCACCTGCTGGGTCGCGTGGCGCATGACGGGGCAACAGTCCTCGCGCCGCGCTGGGAGCGGTACGAAGGCATTTGCGAGCTGCCGGTTGAAGCGGGCAACATTTTTACGCTAGAGCTGCACGTCGTCGTCCCGCAGCGGGGCATCATGAGCCTGGAAGAAGACGTACTCGTGACAGAAGATGGCGTTGAGTACCTGAGCAACCCACAAACTGAGCTGCGCTATATTCGCACGCGATAACGCTGCCTAGCCGTGACTGATTTAGACAACGCCTCTGCACCCATCCTTTCTCACTACCAGGCCCGGCCCCTTCTGGAGGCGCGTGAAAGCGGCGAGGCCACGGTGCAGACGTCCTTTACCCTGGGTCTGACACAGACGCAGGTGAGCTTGGTCACGGACGGGGTGCGCAGTACCTCGCAAGAGCTGATCCCCTGGTCCGTCGTAGAAGAAATCGCCGCCAACGACTCGGCCTGCTTCATTGTGGAAGACGGCGACGCGTGGAAAGTGCAGTTTTTCTCCGAAACGCTGAACCGCGCCTACACGCTTTATCCCACTGAGTCGGCGCCGACGATGCTCATTTCTGGCTTGCCCATGCACCGCATCAAGGGCACCGACCCGCACCGTGACACGTTGGCCAAAATCAAGACCATCTCCCCGCTGGGCGGTAACGTGTTAGACACTGCCATGGGGCTGGGCTACACGGCCATTGAAGCGGCAATGGCGGCCGATGCGGTCACGACCATTGAGCTAGATCCGACCGTCGTAGACGTCTGTCGTCTCAATCCCTGGTCGCGCGACCTCTTTGATAACCCCAAGATTACGCGTCACCTGGGCGACGCCTTTGACGTCGTCGAGACCTTGTCCGACGCTGCTTTCCAGCGTGTAATCCACGATCCACCCATGTTTAGCCTGGCAGGACATCTCTATAGCGAAGACTTCTACCGCGAACTGTATCGCGTCCTCAGCTCCAGGGGGCGGCTCTTTCACTATATTGGCGATTTGGAAAGCAGATCGGGGGCGGGCGTGGCGCGTGGTGTGCGCCAACGGTTGGTTGCTGCCGGTTTCAAGCGCGTGGCCGATCGCCAACGCGCCTTTGGCGTGGTCGCCTACAAATGATTATTCGTAGACGCCTTCCTTCGTTTCTTCGATAAGGTTATCCACGACCGCCTTCAGCGCTTCATCACGGTTCTCATCTCCGCCGTTGCGTTCATAGACGTCGATCTGGCGGTCGGCGCTGGTCCCTTCGCGCAGAATGGTGCGCACGTACTCCACTTCCTTACGACTGCCCAGTTCGTCGACCACGTCGTCCACGATTTCCAACAGTTCCTCCATCAGGAAGTGAAAAGGCACCGATTCTTCCTTACCCCAATCGATCAGCTCCCCGCGAATGCCGTAGCGCACGGCACGCCATTTGTTCTCCGTGACGTTCATGTGCCGGTAGTGGCGCCAGGAAAGGTTGTTGCGCCGCAGTTTTAACAGCTTTGCGCATATGGCCTGGAACAGGGCGGCGACACAGACGGTCTCTTCCACGCGCGTGCAAATGTCGGCAATACGAAACTCCAGCGTGTCGAAACTGGGATGCGGCCGGATGTCCCACCAGATTTTGGCCACCGGGTCGCGTTTGCCGAACGCGCCAACCTTCATCAACGTATTTTCATACGATTTATACTCCGCCCATGATTCAAAGGAGTGGGGAATACCTGTGCGCGGCATCATCTCGAAGATAATGCTGCGATACGATTTAAGCCCCGTATTGTCCCCGCGCCAGAAAGGCGAACTGGTGGATAGGGCCAGCAGGTGTGGCACGAAGTAGCGCGCCTGATTCATGATTTCCATCATAAGGTCTTTCAGCTCCGGGTTATCATGGTGACCGAAGCCGATGTGTACGTGCATGCCGAATATCAGCAGTTGCCGCGCTACGGCGCGCATGTCGTCTAGCAGCTCCCGGTAGCGCGCGCCATCCGTAATCGACTGCTCATTCCAATAGGCGAAGGGATGCGTGGAAGCCGCCGCAATGGCCAGCCCATTCTCTTCCGCCATCTCTATCACCGACCGTCGCAGCCGTTTCACCTCTTGCCGCACTTCCTTGATATTGCGACACACATGGCTACCCACCTCCACCTGCGATTGCATGAATTCCGGCTTAATGTTCAGCTTGGTCGCCCGCCGCTCGTCTTGCGAGAGGAACTCAGAAATGTACGAGTGCAAATTGCGGCTTTGGGGATCGATGATCTGGTACTCTTCCTCGATTCCAATCGTCAGGGGTGGAATGGGCACTGCCATGGGCCTTTCTCCAAATTACGACTATTCACTTCTCCAGTTGCGCAAAAACTCCACCAGCAACCGTACCCCAAAACCGGTCGCGCCCGCCGGCGTATAGGCCTTTCCGTTCTTATTATTGGCCACGCCGGCAATGTCCAGGTGCGCCCAGGGATAACTGGTGAAAGCTTTCAGGAAGATGGCCGAGGCGCCGACGCCGCCCAGGCGTCCTCCGCTGTTTTTGATATCGGCGACGTCTGATTTGATCGCCTCGTTATAGTCGTCCCATAAGGGGAGGGGCCACAAGCGCTCGTGCGTTGTGGCGCCGGCGGTCACCAGTTGCTCCCGCAACCAATCTTCTGTGCTGAAGAGGCCCGCGGCGACATTTTGGCCCAGCGCCACCACCGCCGCGCCCGTCAATGTCGCCAGGTCGATGACCGCTTTGGGCCGGTATCTGTTGGCAAACACCAGCGCGTCGGCAAGCACCATACGCCCTTCCGCGTCCGTGCTAATAATCTCTATCGTTTTGCCGTTGCTCGCCGTCACCACATCCGCCGGCCGGTAGGCGTGCGCGTCCGGCATATTCTCAGTGCAGGGCGCCACGCCGATGACGCGCAACGGCAGGTCGAGCTGCGCCACGGCCTTCAGCGTTCCCAGCACGGCAGCCGCGCCCGCCATATCCGTCTTCATGTCGCCCATGTTTTCGCGACCTTTCAGCGAGATACCCCCGGTATCAAATGTGATTCCCTTGCCTACGAGCACGATAGTGTCCAAATCTTCGCGCTCGCCGTTGTGTTCTAGCACGATAAACTTGGGCTCCTCGCCCGCGCCGCGCGCCACGGCAAGATAAGCGCCCATGTTGTGCTCTGCCGCCCACTTCCGATCGCCAACCGTAAGCTTGAGATCATGCTGGGCGGCGATCTGCTCTGCCATTTCCGCCATACGGCTGGGCGTGGCTACGTTTGGCGGTTCGTTCACCAGGTCCCGCGCCACCTGCACGCCCCCGACGATCGCCTCTGTGACGCCCAGCGCCTGTTCGATGGCCTGCACCTTGCTTTCATCAAACTCCACAATGCTAAACGACTCAATCTCGCCGCCCTCGTCGAGCTCCTGGCGTAAACCTTCATAACGGTAAAGGGTCAGGAGCGTCCCTTCCAAAACGGCCTGTGTCGCCAGGCCCACGGGCAGACGGGCGATGCCCGCGCCGTGTACAATGCTTGCCACCCGCCGCGCCTGCAGTTCGCGCGCTTTCTTGATCGCCGCCGCCGCTGCCTTGCGTACCTGCTCCAGGTCAAACTTCGCTTGTTCGCCGAGACCGGCGACGAGCACGCGGCGTGCTCCGATTGCCCCGCGCGGGTACAACACGCCTACGTCGCCAAGTTTTCCCGAAAAGTCTCCACCGTCGATTAACTCGCCGATGGCGCCGCCCAGAGCCTTATCCACTGCTCCGGTGGCTCCCGCGGGCCGCGTCACACCCTTAAAAAGATTGACGATGATGGTGTCCGCATCTGCGGCTTCAATACTGCCCTGTTTCACACTAACATTCATGCGCATTGTTTCCCGACCTGACCACGATAAGTAACTTCCCCATTTCTTTTTTAACACGAACCTCTGGCTCAGGCTATAATTAGCCGGCGGACCTTCCTTAAAACTTCCCGTTTAGCTCTTTGGAGGCATTATGGACCTGCTTATTATCGGTGGCACACGCTTCGTAGGCCGGCACATCGTGGACAACGCACTCGAGCGTGGTCACACGCTAACACTTTTCAACCGCGGTAAAAGCAACCCGGGCCTTTTCCCGGAGGTCGAAGAAATCCACGGCGATCGCGACGGTGACCTTCATCTTCTGGAAGGCAAACGGTGGGATGCCGTAATCGACACCAGCGGATATATACCGCGCATCGTGCGCGCATCCGCCGAAACCCTGGCGTCATCCACAGAGCATTACGTCTTTATTTCTACTATCTCCGTCTATCGCGATCCCCTCTCGCCCAACGCCGACGAAAATGCGCCGCTGGCAACCACCGACGATCCTGTTGCCCAAGAGGTGACCGGCGAAAACTACGGCGCATTAAAGGTCCTTTGTGAACGTGCCGTCGACGACGTGTACGGTTCCCGCGCCCTGATTATCAGACCCGGCCTCGTCGTCGGGCCACACGATCCGACCGATCGTTTCACCTATTGGCCCATGCGTATCGCGCGCGGCGGGCAGGTTCTGGCGCCCGGTGAGCCATCCACACCCGTGCAGTTCATCGATGCCCGCGACCTGGCGGAGTGGACCGTGCGGCAGGTTGAGGCCCGACAGAGCGGTACCTACAATGCCACAGGACCGGCCCAATTGGTGACGCGTGAAAAGGTGCTGCATACTTGCCGGGAAGTAACAGGGAGCGATGCGCAGTTTGTGTGGGTGGACGGCACCTTTCTGCTCGAACACGACGTTACCCCGTTTACGGAAATGCCGCTTTGGATCCCTGGAGAGGAGGCCGTCGCCTACGGCACAGTGCAGATTCAGCGTGCCCTGAACGAGGGTCTTACTTTCCGCCCGCTGTCGCGGACGATTGCCGATACGTTGCGCTGGGCTTCGAATCGTGGCGAAGACCACGAGTGGCGCGGTGGCCTCAGTCCAGACCGTGAAAAACGCCTGCTAGACGCCTGGCGCGATACTACATCACAGACTGACTAGGCGACAAAGCCTAATCTGTAGCGCCAATCCGCGCCAACTCTTTGCGCCAGTTCAGCTTAAAGACCTCCAGGCGCTCTACAGGAATCGTTAAGTTCAGCGCCGATATCTCTTTATTCAGCTCATACAGCTCGGCAGCAAGCCGCGCTTTCTCGCTCTGCCAACGGGCCTCTATCGACTGCCGCATCGTGGCCTCGAGCGTATCTTGGCGCCCTGTCTCGTACGCTTGCCACGCCTGCAGCAAAGATTCCCGAAAGGACTGCATCGATTCTAACATCTCGCGCCGGTTGGCAATCCACGGCAACGTGTAATCGTTGTTTTGCAGCATCTCAAAAGCCAGCGCGTTGTCGCCCGCCTGCCGGTTCTTGCCAAGATTGAGCGGCTTACCCTTGCCAGGCAAATTATCGAAGTCGCCTCTCTTTTGCGCTTCTTCAATGGCCTGTTCTACGCCGCCTCGAAGCTCCCGCGCCGCGCTCTCTCGCTGCATCTGCTTGAAAACGTTTCTGTCTGATGACTTCTCAAAAGGATCGCTCATAGTCTTTGTCTTTTTTTGCTCTTTAGGCCTCTGTTATACCTACAACGACCAAACGGGAGGGTTTCGCGCATGGTCCAGCCAAATCTTACCCGCTTCACGTTCAATCTGTCAACCGCGCCTCGAGAAAAACCTCACACTTTCCTTGACACCGAACACCTGTTCGTGTTATACTTCGAACAAATGAGCGATAATTCTATCGCTATGGCACTTATCTACCGGGTAGCCTTTGGCGAAAATTATAAAGGAGACCAGATATGGCAAACCGGGACAAATTATCCACCCGACAGCAAAATATCCTGAAATACATTTGGGAATATTTTAGCGAGGCAGGGCGTCCGCCAACCATCCGGGAAATCGGCAGCGCTGTCAATATCAGCTCGACCTCTGTTGTCAACTATAATCTCAATAAGCTGGAAGAGCGCGGTTACGTTGAGCGCGAGGCCGAGGTTTCGCGAGGACTCAAGCTGACGGATCGGGCGCTTCAGCTCTTTGATGCTGCGCGCAACGCTATTCGCGATGCGACGGATCTGGTGCGTATTCCGCTCATGGGCGACATTGTTGCCGGTGAGCCGGTACACATCGGTAACGAGGACTTCGGCACCTACGATGAAGAGGATGCCATCGACGTCAGTACCTCAATGTTGCCGGGTAGGGCGGAAAACCTTTTTGCCCTGCGCGTGCGCGGTAATTCGATGATTGACGCCATGGTCAACGACAATGATATTGTCATCATGCGTCCTGTGACCGAGGCCAACAACGGCGAAATGGTTGCCGTCTGGCTTCCCATTGATGGCGAGATGACGCTCAAGTACTTCTATAACGAGGGCGAACGTGTGCGGCTACAACCCGCAAATCCCACCATGGACCCCATTTACGTTCACCCCTCGAATGTTGAGGTGCAGGCCAAGGTTATGATGGTCATGCGTCAGACGGCATAATCTGGCTCAACCATCTCTTGAACAGCTTTATATTTTAGTAATCCGAGGCGGCTGCCCAGCCGCCTTTTTCTTTTCCGCAAGACGCGTTCCCCCGTTTGCTTTGCCGTTGACGGCTCAGAACAGATGTTCTATACTGTTTCTATGTGCTATGGTGCAGCATCAAGTGCTATGCCTCTACCGCAAATGAGTGTGAGGGACGCGACAATGAATGAGCGACTATTATACCGACTAGAACTCCAGGCGCGGGATATCGAAGCCGTCATGTCAGAACACGGTCTGGAGGTGCAGGTGACCGGAGGTCACATGGACGGCGGCGCCGTTACATTTCAAGTCGACGAGGCCGCCGGAATAGATGCCCCGACGAGGAACACGCTGGCTCGTGTATTGCGAGCGTTGCTGGGTGTGAATGAGGTCAGGCTCGCCGGCCGCGGCGCGCACTTGGATGTCACGCTTGACGACGGCGACAGGCTAGACCTCTTGCCGCTGCTCGAAAGCGGAATTGGCCTTTCGCCGGCAATAGCCTCCCTTGGTTGGTCGACAGACGATCGACCGTTGCTCGTAAACCTGCAGGATGCGACGTGGAATCACATTGCCGTCCTGGGCGGGCCGTCCGCCGGGAAGACGGCGTTGCTGCGCACGACGGCCGTGGCCCTGGCAATTTCGAGCCGCCAGTCGGTGGCGCAGATGGTCTTTGTCGATCCGCATTGTGTGCGCCCAGAGGCGGACGCCGGCCCCGGGCTAGACGCGCTCCACTACCTGCCCCACGCTCTTTCGGCCGTCTTGACGAACTTAGAAGATGTTGCCAACGGTCTGGCATTTCTGGTTGACGAGTGTGCCCATCGCCGCAAACATGGTGTTCGTCGCCCTGTCATCGTCGCCTTCATTGATAATACAGATCACCTGCTGGAAAGTGGCGGCGCTCCCATCCGTGAGGCCCTGCAACAGTTGCTAATGGAAGGCCATGAATGCGGCGTTCAATTAGTAATGGGCGCCCGTCCTGCGCAACAGGGCGCCGAAGACCACTTCGGTAACCTGCTGTCGCGAAAGTCTGTTCTGCGCTTTGTTGGTCGCGCCGGCGATACAGCCGCCGCGCACCGCGCAACGGGTCTCGGCGACTCGGGCGCAGAAGAGTTGTTGGGTCGCGGTGACTTTATGGTCGTCCGCGAGGAAAACGCTATCCGATTTCAATCGGCCTTTGTGGACAGATATGATCTACACTGGTGCCTGGAGTCGCTGCAGCGGCGTCGCCCGCCGGCGCTGCTGGCCCGTTCTACGTCAGCCCGACCCGCAGCCGGCGTAAATCGCAGCGACGACCACGAATTTGGGTTTTCATTTGACGGAACACGGGTGTCAGTTTCTATGCCAGGCGAACGTCTGCGTGTTGGGGTCAAGTGATATCCATAAAAGTACCCGCTTCAGAGGAGGGCTAATGATTTCCCACACCATGCTACAGGCATTATTTGGGTTCAACCGGGCCATGAACGAATGCCTGTGGACAATCATTATGGAACACCTGACCGACGCGCAGTTCCTGCAGACACGGGGCTACTCGCGCGGCTCGATTCGCAACCAGCTTGTGCACATGGCAAACGCGCAGAACTATTGGTTAAGAAGTGTACTCAGTGTGCCAGATCTTCCCGAGCTCGATGCCGAGGATTATGCGACGCGCGAAGCGGCGCGCACCATCTGCCAGCGGGCCGATCATGAATGCGTGGACAGGGTGCGCGGACTGAGCGATGCCGATCTGGTGCGAATACCGGACAGATGGAGCTTACCTGTGTGGGTGGCGCTGCTGCAACTGGTGCACCATGGGACCGATCATCGCGCCCAGATCCTCCGCGAACTGCACGATCTCGGCGCGCCCACATTCGAGCAGAATTTTGCCGTCTATATGGAAAAGGTCACGCCCATGTCGGTGCGCGACCTGGTCGAGCATATTGGCGCAGCGCGCGCCCAGTGGGACGATCTGCTAGGTCAGGTTCCCGCCGCACAGATGGATCGGCCGCTGCTGGATGACTAGACGGTGCGGGACGTCATCACCATTGTCACGTGGAAAGAGCACCGGGTAGGGGAGGCTATTCGCAATCGCGTCGTCCGCGAGGTCAGCTTCGGTCAGTTGCCAGAGGCGGAACAGACCAAGATCCTCGAAGCGAGTCGCGGCTTACCGCTGCCAGCATTACTCGACCGGCATCAGGCCACGTACCGCGAAACGTTGCACGCGCTACAGACCCTGACCGACGATGATCTGAATGCCGAGGATATTGACGGGCTGCCTCCCGATGAACGGTATGGAAGGCCATTGCAGCGCCGACGTGGTGGAGCTATCCGGCCCTCACCGGTCCCCTCCGCCAGTTTGTGAAGAATGCACCGAGCTCTGCGAATTAGCAGTTAACGTAGGCGCCAAACGCGAGCCATACGGCTGCCCATTTGCGTTCAGGGACGGTCCGTGAGTTGCATCACAACAGATCGTCCGATGTTGCGGATGGGCGTCAGCGTGGCCCGGTAGGTGCGACCGGTGGATAGTCTTACGCTCGTATTACGCACCAGTCCGGTGTCCGGCAACTGGGTAATAAAGTCCAGCAGCTCCCTGTTGGTAATCAACTCGTTGAGTGGTTTCGCATCCAGAGCGCCCATTGGCAATGATAAGATGTCGCGCGCTGCCCGGTTGGCGACCACAATGCGCTGGCTCTTATTTAGGACAAGGATGGGATTTTCGCTTTGATTGATGATCGTATGCAACTGGTTGCGTTCGGCGGCAATCCGCTCGTGCAATCGCGCGCGCGCAATAGCACTCGCTGCATAGCTGGCCAATGCTGAGAGAGCACGCGTTTCTCGTCTCGTGAAGGTGCCGTCACGTTTGTGATTGGCAACCGCCAACACGCCAATTGCTTGCCCCTGTGTCGCCAGTGGTTGGTAGGCTACCGCCTTGTTCCTTGATGCAGTAGGCACGTGCAACGGGATGTTGTCTCCTCCCAGCACAGCCGTCCTTTGCTTTTGTAAGACGCGTGCGGCCGCGTGGTCTTGAATGCGCTCGTTCAGATTACGCGCCTCCTGATCGGCGCCTTTCGTCGCCCTCAAGTACAAATCGCCGCGCTCATCTAACAGCATCAACGATGCCTGGTCCGCACTCGAAAGATAAGCAGCTGCCACGACGGTCCGTTCCAGAATTGTCTCCAGGTTGAGTGACGATGAGACCGACTTGCCGATGCTGTACAGCGCGTTCAGTTCTTGTGCGTGCTGCTTTAGTTGTTTGTTGTTCCGTTTCAGTTGCTTGATCAGCTGCTCCCGCTCCTGGGCCAGCCGGCTCTCCCGCAGGGCGCGGTCGATGGCTTTCTTCATCTCCTCCGTATCGAAGGGTTTGATTACATAGTCGCGTACGCCAAGGCGAAACGCTTCCACTGCCACTTGCTCTGAGCCATGAGCGGTGATCAAAATGGACGGTATGTCGATCATGCGCAGTTGCAGCCGGCGTAAAAGCTCCAGACCGTTCATGTGCGGCATTTGAAAATCCACGATCACGAGATCCGGCTTCTCGGAAAAGGCTAATTGCAGCCCCTCCAGACCGTCTGATGCGGAGATGACTTCAAAACCGGTCGGCTCCAGGATGTATTCACGCAAAAATTCGCGGATTTCGCGTGCATCGTCTACGATGAGAACGCGTTCGCGTCCGGGTGAGAAAGCTTTCTTATCCATAATGATTGACGCATGTTAATGCTATCATACGCGCATTAGAAGGTCGATACCAAATGCCGATCACGTTTGCCCCTAAATCCTGCTTCAGTTAGCATGGCAATCCTCTGCTTTCGAGCCAGGCTGTCAGGGCAGGCTAGTGAAGCAGATGGCGATGATGAGCGTCAAGATTAAGTCTAGAAGATGAAAGTTATCCGGAAATCAAAGCCCTTTGGGGACAGACGCGTATTGCCGAACCGGGCGGTGTTTCCTTCCGGTCTCGCCAAGATTACCGTCCTCTTCGCCGGTTTGCTGTTCTTTCTACTCTATGTTGTCTCGTGCACGGGCGTTACGTCAGAATCAGCGGCAGCCCAGCAAGTGGTCATGGTCAATGGCGAAGAAGTCGTCGTGACGCGCGACCTTCGCAGCACACCCCGTCCGCCTGCCACCATGACGCCGCCCGCGACGGAACAAGAAACGGCAGTACTTGATCTCGCTCTTTCCAATATGCCAGAAACGCTTGATCCACAGCAAGTAAACAATGATATCCAGATCGATCTCATCGAAAATCTCTTTGTTGGCCTCACGCGTTACAATAGCGCTACTGGCGAGATAGAACCTGACCTTGCCACCGATTGGGAGGTCAGCGACGATGGCCTAGTCTGGACCTTCAACCTGCGCGACGACATATACTGGATTCGTCCAGGCTTGCCCGATCCAACGAGAATCATCCCCGCTCAGACTGCCCCCCAACCATACCGCACCGTCATCGCCGATGATGTCGTTTTTGCCGTGCAGAGAGCTTGTGATTCTCGGACGCAGGCGCGCGACGTGCTGGCCCTCTACGTCATCGAAGGTTGCGAAGCGCTGCACGCCCAAGTTGAAGCCACAGAAGAGGACCTGGCAAGCATTGGCGTGCGCGCCGTCGACGAATACACTGTCGAATTTACCCTGATGAGACCGGCGTCTTATTTTCCCACCATCACGAGCCTAACGCTGCTACGCCCGGTACCGCGAGAAATCGTTGCAGCTTACGAGGAGACAGGCGCGTCCTGGGCCGAGTTTCCTGCGGTGCTCACGAACGGTCGCTTCCTCGTTACGACGGATGACACAGCGCAAGGCGCCGACGATTCTCGCACCGTCTTGCAGCGGAATCCATATTGGCCCACGCAATTCAGCGGCACGGTTGAGCTGGTAAACATCTACTGGGCGGACAGTGAAGCGGCTTACGAGCTATGGCTAAACAAGAGTATCGACGTAAGTCCCGTTCCGACAGGCATGCGCGAGGAGATCATGCAAGACACGCGCTTGCAGTCCCGCATGCAACTGGTACCTACCCAGGCTGTCTTTTACCTTGCCTATAACTTTGACAGCGAATTGTTCTCCGATCCGGCCGTCCGACGTGCGTTCAGCGCTGCGATCGATCGCCAGGCGCTTATCGAAAACGTATACGGCGGAGCCGGATTACCTATGCGCCACCTTAGCCCGCCCGGCGTCCTGGGAGCGCCGCCAATTGATCAGGTTGGTGTCGGGTACAGTCCTGATTGGGCGCGCCTGGAGATGGCCGAGAGCCAGGTGCGCGATTGCAGCTTTATCCCCGAAATCAACTATCTTGTCAGCAACACCGATCTGGCTCTCTTCCACGCCGAGACATTACGTACCATGTGGTCGCGTGAACTTGGCTGTCCGGAGGAGAAGATCGTCATAGAGCAGGCCCAATTCGGAACTGTCCTGGCGCGCACACAGGCTGGGGCGAGCGCAGAACGGCCCGATCTTTGGGATCTGGGCTGGACATCTTATTATCCGGATGCGCACAATTGGCTAGGCGAGATATTGCATTGCGAAGAAAGTGAAAACCGGCAGAACCGCCCCTGTTCTCAGGCCGACGATCTGATCAGCCAGGCGACCACAACATTGTCTTTGGAAGAACGCCGCTCCCTTTACCGGCAGGCCGCGGAACTGTTCTTCGGCGACAACGGCGTGCAACCGGTTGCGCCACTCTTTGTACAGAGTTCTTTGGAGCTGGCCCAGCCCTGGCTCGTTTATGAACCGGCCCACTTTGGCGGCGAGCAGTATGATCGATATTTCATCGATCCGCTTACCAAACGGCTGGAGCGGCAGCAATAATGCAGCAGTTGGTCGCAGAAGCGGCGCTCTTTGGCCTGGAATTGTCGCCACAACAAGTCGCCCACTTTGAACGCTATCAGGAACTCCTGCAATCGTGGAATCGTCGCATCAACCTGACGAGCGTTGACGACGCCGAAGGCATTCGCACCCGTCATTTTCTGGATTCTCTGACCTGCGCCACGATCACGGGCGACCTCAGCAACCGGCGTTTGATCGACGTCGGTACCGGCGCCGGGTTTCCCGGAATCCCCCTCAAAATCCTGTATCCGCGCCTGGACCTTACGCTGGTAGAGAGCGTCACCAAGAAGGTTAATTTCCTTAGCGCCGTGCTGGAGGCGCTGGGTTTAGACGATGTAAAGGTGCTCGATGCCAGGGCCGAAGAAGTGGGACAGATGGAGGGCCACCGCCGGCAGTATGATTGGGCAGTGGCCCGCGCAGTGGCTCCGATGAACGTCCTCGTCGAGTATCTGCTTCCGCTGTGCCGCCTTGGCGGGCGCGTGTTGGCCATGAAGAGCGAACGAGCCCAGGTTGAAGCGGAAGAAGCGGCGCAAGCCATCGCCAAACTGGGTGGCGGTCAAGCGGATTTCCATCCCATTAAGCTGCCGGGCCGTTCAGAAGCATCCTATCTGGTGACCATCGAAAAAATAGAGCCTACTCCCTCGTCCTACCCGCGACGTCCGGGCATGCCCGCAAAGCGTCCCCTATAGCTCTCTAACGCTGCCGCTTCTTCTGACTGCCAGCGCTGCCGCCTGCGCCCGCTCGGCGGCGGAATGCCGTCATGTACAGAAACTGCGCCCCACTCTTTCCCTTCAGCGCCACCGGACCCACGCGCCGGAAGGCAATGACCTCTAGCAGGCGGGGTGCGTCACGCTTCACCGCCTTATAGATCGATTCCGTGACAAAGATCTGACCGTCATCGGCCAGATCGACCAGGCGGTGCGCAATATTCACTGCTTCACCGACCATGCGGAAGGTCATTCTACTTTCGGCGCCGACGTTGCCCACGACGACGTTGCCCTGGTCGATGCCGATGCCCAGGCCCAGCGTCACACCAAGTTCCGTGTGCCACTTCTTGCGCAACTGGCTGAATCGCCGTTGCATGGTAATCGCCGTGAGTAATGCGCGATAGGGCGCATCCGACTGGTCGAAGGGAACGTTGAACCCAACCATCACCTCATCGCCCGTCAGGTCGAATACGGTGCCGTCGAACTCATATACGATATCCGTCATGCTCGTGAAGAACTCATTCAGCAACGGGATTGCCGTATTCGGTTCCACGCCCACGATCATACGCGTCGAATCGCGCAAGTCGGCAAACAGCACGACAGCGGGCCGCCGCTCCCGTCGCGCCAGCAGACCCGGTTCGTTGGACAACACGTGCTCAACCAGACGCGGTCCCATGTATCGCGAAAACGTCTCTTTGACGATCTCCCGCTGCCGGCGCTCTTGCTGCAGTCGCAGCTCTTCAACCCGTTTCAGCTCGGTGATATCCTGCGAAACGGCGACGTATCCCACCTGTTGGATAGGGGAGACGCTCGTATATAGCACGCGCGACCCATGGTTTAGCTCCTGCGCCACGGGCCGTTCTCGTGCTTTGGCAAAGAACGGCAAGAGGGCGGTAAGCTCGGGCACATCCCGCAGCGACTCGCCCACCACGTTGTCCGCCGTTAGCTCGAAGACGTCTTCAGCTGCCTGGTTCACGAGCGTGATCTGAAACGTTTCATCTGTGGTGATGATGGCGTCTGTCGACTGTGCCAAAATGGCCGACAGCTTGCGCCGCTCTTCACTTATCTCGTTAAAGAGAAAAGCATTTTCAATGGACGCCGAAATCTGCGCGCCGATCGTCTCTAGAAGCGCCAGATGTTCGCCTGTAAAATAGTCCGGTTCCGGGTACATCAAGAAAAGCACGCCCACCGTCCTATCTGCTCGCGACAGGGGCGTGCCGATCACCGATCCCGCCGGGTCCTCATCCTCGGGTCGGTTCAGCCAGCGCTCATCCTCATACGCATTATGAATGATTACGCCGCTATTCTGGCGTAAGAGCCAACCAGCCAGCCCGTGGCTCATAACATCGCTGCTGACTTGATCGTAGAACCGCGGCTCGGCTCCTTCGCGAACGCTGATGCGGTGTGTCACAGACCCTTGCTCGTCAAGCAAAAAGATGCTGCCCTTGGTTGCGCCCACAGCGGCCTGTGTCTGCGAAATGATGTTGGTCATCATCTGGTCCAGGTCAAGATGAGTGCTGATGGCGCGACTGATATCGTACAATAGCTGCAGGCGGTTCCGTTCCTCCTCCAGCCGTTCACGCGCGCGCTTCAGTTGAATCAGTGCCTGGACGCGTACCAGTAACTCCTCACGATGATGCGGGCGCGACAAGAATTCGTCGGCGCCGGCTTCGATGCCCTTAATGCGATACTGTACTTCACGTAGCGCCGTGACCATGATAATGGGGATGCCGCCCGTACTGCCGTTCCCTTTTAAATGGCGGCAGACCTCAAAGCCGTTCATTTCCGGCATCATCACATCCAGCAAGATTAGATCCGGGTTGACCTCCTCCGCCATGTCGATGCCTTCTCGCCCCGCCTCTGCCTGCAGCACCTCGTAGCCCTCGATGCCCAACTGTGAAGAAAGCAATAGCCGGTTCTCTGCGCTGTCGTCAATGATCAGGATGGTAGCCGGTTCGGATGCTATCGGCTTTGTGCTAATTTCAGGTTCTTGCACGAATATTTCATCCTGGCGCTATGCGCCATGCCTACCCTTAGCTCTCTTGTTCAATCACGGTCCCAGTTCCACCTTCCACGATCCGTCCATCTTCCACAGCCAGAAGTTGCGCCTGTTCCAGGAAGTCGCCTGTGAACATGCCCGGATCTGTTGCTGTCAGAATGGCCTGTGTGCCGCGCTGGATGTATCGTAGTAGCAACGCTCGACGATGTTCATCCAGTTCTGCGACCACCTCGTCGAGTAGCAACACCGGCGTATCCCCGGTTTCGGCAGCCATCCATTCAATTTCGGCCATCTTCAACGCCAGGATAGCCGTGCGCTGTTGCCCGCGCGAGCCGAAACTTCCCAGATCGCGCCCGTTGACCATGAACATCCAATCGTCGCGCTGCGGACCCAGCGTCGTCCTGCCGCGAGCCATGTCCGAATCCAGCGCCTTCTCCAGCGCTTCTGTAAACCGTCGCGACGACTCCTCAGCGCTGGCGGTCTCCAGCCACTCCGCCCACGAGATCTGAGTCGCCGTGGCGTCGCTGCCGTTCACGTAATCCGCATTGTAGAGGCGCGGCAAATAGTGCAGGCGCAACGTCTCGCGGCCGTTCGTCAGTTCTTCATAATGGATGCGCTGCGCTTCCCGCGCAATTGCAGCGATGAAACTGGCGCGCCGGGCAAAGATATAGCCGCCCAGATCGATAAGCTTTTCCGTAAAGACGGGAAGAACGTCGCGCCCGCGTCCTTCCTCCGCGATGCGGCGCAAAGTGGCGTTGCGCTGTTCAAGCACCTTGTTATATCGCGACAGCGTGCGACAATAGACCGGATCCACCTGGCACAGCGTAATGTCGATATATCTTCGCCGCTCAGAGGGCGAGCCTGTGACCAGTTGCACGTCCTGCGGTAGAAAAAGCACCACCCGCAAGTTGCCAAGTAGATCCATCAGGCGCACCTTGCGCCGGTCCACGAGCGCTTCCCGGCGAAAACTACTTTGCCGGCCCTGTTGCTCACGGATCAGGCGCATTTCGAGCAGCCGGTCGCCGTCCTGGTGTTCCACGCGAGCCACAAGGCGACCGACGACCACGGGATCTTCCGCTTGTTCCGCCTCCCAGTTTAGCAGCTGGTTGTCTAGCGACGCGTGCTGCGAGCGAGTAGTCGCCAGATAATAAACGGCCTCAAGCAGGTTTGTCTTACCCTGCGCATTGGCCCCATAGAGAAGCGTAGCGCCTGGTCCCAGGTCCAGTTCCAGGCGCCCATAATTGCGAAAGTTTGTCAGAGATAAATGGGCTAAGTGCATTCTATGCCAAAATTACGCCCCAGAATTGCCAACCTTCTGCGCGCATTTGCTATAATCATCCACAACCTAATTTTAACATGGGCGACACTAACTGACATCTGGCTTGCCGCGCAGTGTGAAGCCCGGTATCTTTCAGAGCAGCATGCAACGACCTGATCTCATTTTCATTGTCCTGGACACGCAACGCGCCGACCGTCTCGGCTGTTACGGCTATGACAAGGCCACGACGCCTAACCTCGATGCATTCGCGCAAAACGCGGTCCTTTTCGAACGTGCTGTATCTCCCGCGCAGTGGACGATTCCCAGCCATGCCTCGATGTTCACCGGTCGCTATCCGACCGCCCATCGTGTGCAACAATCCAGGCATAGCCTCAGCCCAGATCTGCCGCACGTCGCCGAAATCATGCGCGCCGCCGGATATGAGACCGTCGGCTTCTGCAACAATCCCCTCGTCGGCATCCTGAACAACGGTTTCAAGCGCGGCTTTGATCGCTTCTATAACTATGGCGGCGCCATTCCCAGCGTGCCCCAGAACTCTTCCCCCTTACCCTGGCCCCTTAATCATGTCGCCGAAGTCTACACGCAGTTCTTGCGACGGATTTCCTATCCGATTCAAAACTTCTTTGGCCGCTCAGATCTGGCCTTTCGCCTCTCTCTTAACGCCTGGCTCACACCGCTCTGGTCCAGATTTGCCAACTTCAAAGGCCAAAACGAGCGTTCTGTTCGCGACATCGTCAACTTTCTAGAGGAGCGCGAGCGCCGCTCCCCGCGCAAGCCGCTTTTCCTATTCGTTAACCTCATGGAAACGCACCTGCCGTTCTGGCCTCCCGGGCGTTTTGTGGAGCGGCAGGCGCCCTATCTGCCCGGCAGCAAGGAAGCCCGTGACACCATGCGGCGTTGGAATCGCGAGGCCTATCGCTGGGCCGCGCCGCTGGCGGAGCCCATGTCAGACCTGGAGAGTCGTGTGCTTAGCGACATGTACGACGCCGAGGTGGCCTATCAAGACGACTATTTGGGGTCTCTTTTCAGCACACTGCAAGGTCGTGCCACTGCCGAGGACACGCTGACGCTGATCACGGCTGACCATGGAGATGGTCTGGGCGAGCACGGTTATATGGGACACGCCTTTGTGGCTTACGACGAACTAGTACGCGTGCCGCTCATTGCGCACTGGCCCCGCCGCCTGCCTGCGGGCAATCGCGTGAGCACGGCTGTCAGCACGCGCCGCGTCTTTCACACGCTTGTCGACGCCGCGGGCGACTTGCCAGAATCGATGGCCTCTGTTTCCAAGGCCGGCGCTCGCTCGCTCTCACTGCTCGAAAGCGTCTATGGTCCCGATCCCGAGAATGGCGTTGCGCTCAGTGAGGTCTACCCGCCGCTCAACTTTGTGCGCGCCATTGAACACCGCCAACCCGACCTGCTGCACCGTTTCCGTTGTCTTTCGCAACGCCGGGCGCTGGTGCACCAGGACTTGAAACTGATAGCAGTGGAGAACACGCCTGACGAGCTCTTTAATCTACAAGACGATCCCCTAGAACTGGCCAACTGCCTCGAGGAGCGCCCCCAGGATGTCGCGCACCTACAACAACACCTGGGACGCGCCATCGAACGCGTTGAGCGCCAGCGCGATAGCACGACCGCCGGCGCCGGGCTCGAGATTGGGGACGATGACGGACTTTTGCAGCGCCTGCGTGGGCTGGGGTATATTGAATAGGCGTCCGCCCGGACGCGCGTCGTTGCCTGACATGTTTGCAAGAGGTTCTTAATAATCAAATGTTAGATTTCCTTCAAACTGATCCCATTGCCTTCACCATTCCCATCGGCGACGGTTTTCCTATATTTTGGTACGGAATCCTGATTACAATCGGCATTGCCATCGGCGCCATCTGGGCCGGTCGAGAAATCGAAAAACGGAATGGCGATCCCGACACCTTTTACAACGGGCTGCTCATCGTCGTCATCGCCGGCTACCTCTTTGCGCGCCTATGGTACGTCGCTCAGGATATGCTCGCCGGAAACGCCGCGCGATACGAGTCGCTGATCGACATCCTGAACATTCGCTCCGGAGGCGCAAATATTCTCGGTGGCTTCGTCGGCGCAGCCCTCATCGGCGCCTGGTATATTCGCAGCAAACGGCTCAATTTCTGGATGTATGCCGATGTCGCAGGTCCCGCCTTACTCATCGCCCAGGCCATTGGCCGTTGGGGCAACTTCATTAACCAGGAACTTTACGGCCCGCCCACCGACCGACCCTGGGGCATTCTAATCGATCCCGCTAACCGGCTCCCGCAGTACGCCGACCTCAGCCAGTTTCCCCTCGACACCCGCTTCCACCCTACGTTTCTCTACGAGTCGATCTGGCTACTCGTCGGCTTCGTGCTTCTCGTCTATCTAAACCACCGCTTCCGCGACACCTGGAAATATGGCACGCTGTTTGGTCTATTTCTTATCTGGTGGGGTGGGGGCCGTGCCTGGATCGAGCTCTTCCGGCCCGATCAGCCCGCCATCGGCGATAGCTTCGTGACCATCTCCATGGTCTTCGCCCTGCTTCTCGCCGTTGCCGGTGTCGTCATTATTTTGCAGCGATACGACAAATTGCCGGAGAATCCTGCCGTCCGCCGCCGCCGCCGTCGCCGCCTGCGCAAACCCAAACCACGACGAACGGACGACTGAATCCTCCGATAGGCCCGTCCTCCTTTCGCATTTTCGTGTATAATGGAGCGCGTTACGATGATGGACACGACGTACGAGAAACTGGCACCATTGGCGCTGACGTTTGACGATGTCCTGCTGGTGCCAGGCTACTCTGAAGTGCTTCCCGCCGAAGTCAACCTGCGCACAAGGCTCACGGCTCGGCTCCATCTCAACATTCCCATTCTCTCTGCAGCCATGGATACCGTCACCGAGGCCGAAATGGCCATCGGTCTCGCGCGCCTGGGCGGCCTGGGCGTGCTGCACCGCAACATGAGCCCCGAGGCGCAGGCCGAAGAGGTGGATAAGATCAAACGCTCCGAAGCGGGCATGATCGTCAATCCCATCACCCTGGAACCTGACGCCAGCCTCGCCGAGGCCGAAGCGATCATGAGCCGCTACCATATCTCCGGCGTGCCCATCACCGCCGTTGATGGCAGGCTGGTAGGTATTCTCACCAACCGCGATATCCGCTTTGTCACGCCTGGTGACCAGAAGGTGAGCGAGTTCATGACCGCCGACGGACTGGTCACAGCGCCTGTGGGGACCACGCTGCAAGAGGCGCGCCAGATTCTGCACCGTCACCGCATCGAGAAGCTGCCCCTGGTGGACGACGACGGTATGCTCAAGGGCCTGATCACCGTCAAAGACATCGTCAAGAAACTTGACTTTCCCAACCAGGTTGCCGACGAGCGCGGCAGCTTGCTCGCCGCCGCCGCCATAGGCGTAGGCGAAAACGGCCTCTGTCGCCTGGACGGTCTGGTTGAAGCCGGCGTCGACGTCGCCGTTGTTGACACGGCGCACGGGCATACCCGAAAAGTTCTGGACACCGTGAGCGCCGCGCGCAAGCGTTATCCCGAGCTGCCCATCATCGCCGGCAACGTGGCCACGGCCGAAGGGACGCGGGCGCTGATAGAAGCTGGCGCCGACGCTGTCAAGGTGGGCATTGGGGCGGGCTCCATCTGTACCACGCGCGTTATTTCCGGCGCGGGTATGCCCCAGTTCAGCGCCGTCCTGGAATGCGCGCAGGAAGCGCACGCGCACGGCGTGCCTTGCATCGCCGATGGTGGCATCAAATATAGTGGTGACATGGTCAAGGCCCTTGCCGCCGGCGCCGACGCCGTTATGCTCGGCTCCATGCTCGCCGGCCTCGCCGAGAGTCCCGGCGACATCATTCTCTACGAGGGCAAACGCTACAAGGTCTATCGTGGTATGGGAAGCCTGGGCGCTATGCAAGGGGAAGGCGCCGACCGCTACGGCAGCGGGCAAGCGACGCGACAGGAGCGTGACAAACTGGTGCCGGAAGGCGTCGAGGGCCAGGTGCCTTATCGCGGCAAGCTGGGAGACGTCGTGTACCAGTTAATCGGAGGGTTGCAGTCGGGCATGGGCTACGTTGGCGCCTGTAGCCTGGAAGAGCTGCGCGACCGAGCGCGTTTCGTGCGCATCACCAATGCCGGACTGCTAGAGAGCCACCCGCACGGTGTGCTCATTACTAAGGAGGCGCCCAACTACCAGGCGCCTCGCTGAAGGCGTGTTAAGAAAATCGTAGGACAATCCGGCGTCTGATGCTGGGTTGCGGGCTATAGGAGTAGATCGAAGATGGCTAAGAAGAAAGTTACTCTGACCGACGAACAGAGGCGACGCAATGCCGAAATCCTCGCGCGCCTGGCCGCCGAGGAAGCGCGCATCTTTGAGGATACGCGCGCTCTTCAACGCGAGTGGAAAAGCAAGAGCAGCCGCCGGCGCCGGACGCTGAGGCGACGCCGGCAGCAACTGGAATGAGCGGCGGGCCAGCTAGTAAACCGCCGGGCGATGCCGGTTCGCCCACCTTCGATCACAATACGTTCATATCCCCCCTTACCTGGCGCTACGGCAGCGTCGAAATGCGCCAGATCTGGTCTGAAACTCATAAAAGAAAATTGATGCGGCGGGTGTGGGTGGCGCTCGCCGCCGCTCAGCATCAAGCGGGCCTGGTCACGGCCGCGCAACTCAAGGATCTACAAGAACACCAGGACGAGGTCAATCTGGGACGCGCTCTGGAAATCGAGCGCGAGGTTCGTCACGACGTGATGGCCGAAATCCGCGCCTTCGCCGAACAGTGCCCTGAGGGCGGCGGCATCATCCACTGGGGCGCCACCAGCGCCGACGTCACGGACAATGTCGACGTCTTGCGCCAGAGAGAGGCGCTCGCCCTCGTCGAAGCGCGGCTCACCCGCCTCTTACTTGCCTTCGAAAAACGCATCCGGGCCACGGCGCACACGCCTGTCATGGCCTATACGCACATACAACCGGCCGAACCGACCACGCTGGGCTACCGCTTCGCCGTCTACGCTCAGGACCTGCTAGACGACTACCGCGAGCTACGAGCGTTTCGACACAATCTGCGCGGCAAAGGTCTCAAGGGCGCCACCGGCACCCAGGCCAGCTTCCAGGAGATACTGCAGGACAACAGCCTGACGCCGGGGCAGCTTGAAGCCGATGTCATGGATCGCCTGTCGTTGCCCTACTATCCCGTCGCCACACAAACCTACTCCCGCCGCCAGGATCTGCGCCTCGTGCAAACGCTGGCGACCGTCGGCGCCACGCTGCACAAATTCGCCCTCGACTTCCGCCTGTTGCAGTCGCCGGCGTTCGGAGAATGGGCCGAACCGTTCGCCGCCCATCAGGTTGGCTCCTCCGCCATGCCCTTCAAACGCAATCCTATCAACATGGAGAACGTCAATTCACTGACGCGGCAGCTGGCATCCCTACCCGCCGTGGCCTGGGACAACGCCGGTCAGGCCATCCTGGAGCGTAGCTTAGACGACTCCGCCAACCGTCGCATCTTCTTGCCGCAGGCCTTCTTGCTCGCCGACGAAACCCTGCGGCGCACCACGCGCATCGTCGCAGAGATGGAAATAAACGCAGATGCCATCGCCGCCAACATGGCGCGCTATGGTCCGTTCGCCGCCACAGAGCGCGTGCTCATGGCCCTCGTCTCCGCCGGCGCCGACCGCCAGCAGGCGCACGAATGGATTCGCGAAGCGAGCCTGCAAGCCTGGGAAAGCCTGCAACAGGGGGCCGATGCCAACCCTCTGCCCGATTTGCTGGCTTCGGATATGCGCATTGTAGAATACGTTCCCCAGGCCCGCTTACCCGACCTCATGGATGCCACCACGCACATCGGCACCGCGCCAGAGCGCGCCCTGGCGCTGGCGAAGACGATTTCTAAGTTACTTGATGAAACGTCGAGTTAGACTTTCACAGAAGATTCAATCACACCCGCCAAATCACTTTCTAGGACCGGCGCCATGTGCGACTCGATGAACGATCC
>CAYSMQ010000014.1:0-27114 GCA_964432035.1 uncultured Ardenticatenaceae bacterium | reverse complement strand
CGGGTGGTAGCGGCTGCAGGTCCACTCCCAAACATTGCCGCTCATGTCCAGGCAACCATAGGGAGATTTATTTTGCGGGTGGGCGCCGACGGGCAGCGGATAGCCGTTGCGCCAGTACCAACCGGCGCGCGCCCACTCGCGCCGCGGCTTGACGACGAGACTGAAAAGATAGCTCTCGGGACCGACGGGAAACGGTCGTTGCCACTGGATTTCGGGGCGCGGGGCGGTTTCACCCCAGGGGTAAGTCCATCCGCTTGTGCCGCGCGCCGCTTTCTCCCACTGTTCTTCACCGGGCAATGTGCAATTCACGCCCAGCTGGCGTGACAGCCAGCGGCAGTAAGCGTAGGCATCGCCCTGCGACACGTCGACGATGGGCAGTTCATCGTGTCCCTTCGGATACTCGTCCGTGGGCGCAAAGGCGCGAAGCACGAGCCCGCGCCAACCGCTCACCCGACGGTACCAGCGTCCCTGCCATTCATAGCCGCTGTCGGTAAGAAATTGACGCCACTGGCGATAAGTGACCGGCGCGCGCGCAATCCAGAAGCCGTCAAGCTCTATGAGCTGGCGCGGACGCCGCGGAGGGCTGAGCGATAGACGCTCGAAGCACTGCTCGGGCCCATAGATGAAAGGGCCGGCAGGGACGTAGACAAATACACCGTGCGGCGTACGCCACATGCGGCGCCGGTCGGACGCCTTGCGTCGATCGCCAATCACGGTCCTAGACCCTCCAGCACGGTTGCCAGCGCCGCACTTAGCGCGTAAGCGGGCGCGGCGCTGCCGGTCGTGAGCGCCAGATGGCGTTGCGGCTGGCGGAAGGCAGAGAGGGTCAACGCCAGGCTTGCTGCAGCAATGGCGCCGGCAACGGACGCCGGTTCGCGACTCTGCCGGTCTGACAGGACATTGCGGGCTGCCAGGGCCAGGGGAGTGACGGCTGCCCATTTGCGGGCCGGGCGCGGGCCCAACCAGATACCCAGGTCGCCGAAGAAACGCGCCGCCGCCGAAATATGATGCGTGTGACCGAGCGGGTGCGGCGCGTCGAAGGCGGCAAGCAGATCGGCGTCGCCCTGCCGTCGCGCCAGAAGCCAGGCGGCAAGCAACCCCACGAGCGACGCCAGCCGCGCGCGGCGATCGCCAATCTGTAATGCGGCGCCGCCCAGGGGCAAGAGCCAGTCCAGGCCAAACGCACGATACTCCTCGATGCGCAAAAGGTACTGACGGTCGCTGGTCGCGGCTGCCAGCACAGCAGCTGCCGCCGGCGGCAAGGTCAACCGCCACAGTTGGTCTGCCTCAGCGCCGTCTGTCTCCAGGGCCAGCAAGGGCGCTAGCGTGGCGGTCGCCAGCGCCAACAGTTTCGGCGAGTAGGATGGGGTGTAAAGGCTCTGCAACGAGGGGGCGTGGTCGTGATGGTGATTATACCCGTGGTCATGGTGGTCGTCGTGCTCTTCGTGCGCGTGTTGGCTGTGATCATGCCTGTGTCCCGCCGCGCCGTCGTCCTTTGCCGACCCATTTTCTCTGCCATGGGCTGTACGTTGATGCCAGAGCTTCTCCAGAAAGGGCAGCGCGCCTGCGGCGCCGGCAGCTCCGACGGTCAAAGGCACGGCAGCTGCTTCTGGAAGCTGTAAGGTGCGCGCCAGCATTGCAGCGCCGATGCCCGCCGGAGCCAGGGAAGTCAGGGCCAGCTCTGCCGGCTCGGGCCCAGGCTCGGTTTGGGGCTGCGGCAGACGAACGTCAACTGTAAATCCTGCATCCTGCAAAGAAGCGCGCACGTGTTCCACGTAATGGATGGCCTCAAGCGGTTCCGTCGCGTGCAAGACACGGAAAAAATTGAGGTAGCAAAGGCGAATACCGTGTTCGCGCGCCAAATGGGCCCAGTTGTGCGCCGCGGCATGGTAATCTAGTGGAATCATCTCCGCGGGCGAAAAACGGTGCCCCAACACGACATGAGGCGCGCGCCGCTTGGCCACAAACCAGTCACCCTTCTGGTGCCGGGAGCGGGCAAAGTAGACAAAGGTCAGATTGTGCCGCGCCAACGCCGCCACCGTCTCGTCCAGGTGCATCTCGTGTCCCAGGACCATGTCTCCGGCAAAGGCGATCAGCTCCCCGTGTTGAGCGGCCTGCGACAATGTGCGTCGCAAAAGGGCGGGATCAGGCCAGTCGTAGCTAGTCGGACGGGGAACGAGGCCCAGGCCCTGACCGGCGATGCGCGTGGCGGCTTCGTCGTCAAAACCGAGGCCGATGTAACGCAGGGCTGGCAGGTTTCCGGCAAAGGCCAGCGTCGTGTCCTGCAAAATGCGTGGCTCGGTATGTGGAAAGCGTTCGCACATTTCGTTTGCCAGAGCGCGCACCAGCTTTGCCGGCCCATGTAGGTAGTTCCAGTGTCCCAGGGGCGGCGGCTCTGCGAGCGGTCTGGCAGGAGCTTGAGGCGCTAATCTGCCTTGCTGCAAAAGCCGGTCCAATGTTAACTCCGGCAGCGAAATGTGTGTGGCGCCGGCGTCTATCAGGTGTTGCAAGAGTTGCTCGAAGGGAACCGCAGCGCGAATGGCGGCATCGGTGACGTCGTCGAAGTCGATGCAGATGACGACAGAACGCTGCTCTTGCTCCCAACGATGGCGGCGGCGCAAGACGCGAGAGGCTGCAACGCCGCCGGCGAACGTCATGCCCAATGATAAAAAGTTAGATAGTCTCAAGCAGTACTCCGCGTTTTAGCGTTGCATCGAATTTCCGCGAATTGCTGATTTTAATCAATCGCCTGCTATCCTGCGTCTCACTTCGAGAACGATTGCACTAATTGGCGACCGGTGTCGCTACGCATTACCTGTAGCGCCGTGCCCCACACGCGCAGCCGCGTAGCGAAGTCTGGCGCCCAGCGAGCCGTTTCGGCGCGGGCACGCAGGCCATGCAGGAGTCGTTGCGGCGTGTTGCTCCAGGGTTCCTGCTGGGTGCGGCGCATAATGGCATCAAGATCGAGGCGCATGATGAATGTGCGTAGCCCGCGTGGCGTGTCGCTCCCCAGCGCGGCGAGCGCCTCGGTGGGCACCGGCGCGTGGAGAAGGCGCTGCGCCAGGAACAAGGCCGCCAGCGCGTATGGCGCAGCCCCGGCGCCGCCAGCGCGTTGCACAAACACGTCCCAATCCACATCGATGCGCCGGCAAACGGCAAGCAAATCGCACAGCTGCACGAGCGCCGGAGCGCCCATGATCAGATGAAAGGTAAAATGCACGGAGAGGTGCAGCAGCAAGTCCTCGTCCACCAGCACGCTCGCCGGCTGGCGGCAGATGGTCACAGTTTTTGCGCGTTGGCGCAGGCCGGGTGTGATGTCCACGCGTAGACCGTACCACGATTCCTGCAAAGAGCTGTGTGGTTCCACGGTACGATCGCCAGACGTCGAAAGATAGGGGTTTGGCGTTGCGCCATCAGGACCGGGGCGGCGGTAGGTGCTGGTGTGCTTGGTCACGCCCGCGCCCAATTGCGGCGACTTGTATTGCGATTCGTACCCGAGCCGGCGGAAAATAGCGTCGACGCGCGGGATTTCTGACGCCTCGAACAGCAGATCGATGTCATTCATGGGTCGCAGGGCAGGCTCGGCGTAAACGCCAGACGCCAGATGCACACCCTTGAGGACAATGGGGTGGATATTTTCTGTGGCGCAGGCAGCAAGGATCTCGTCCAGTTGCGCGAAAATCGCCTCGTTGCGCTGCGCGTGCGCCCGACGCGTCGCCGCCAGTTTTGCCAGCGCTGATGACGAGGGCGAAATCTGCCAGGACTGAAGACGGTGATGAAGTTGCGGGGCCAGCCCCAGAACGATGGCACGCACGGCAAGATCGTCCCAGGATAAACCGACCCGTTCGCAAGCTTCTCGCCAGACGCCAGCCTCCACATCGGGCCGCAAGGCCGCAAGCAAGAGGTAGGTCGTGGCTAAAGGGGGCGCTTCTAGCGTAGTTGTCAATGCGCTTTCCGTTGAATCCAGTACACTGAAAATTGCCGAACCACTTGTCCAAAGGGAGGCACGCTAAAAGCCTGGATGACGCCTGTCTGACGACAGGTTTCAAACGCCGCCTTGCGACAGCTTTCAGACGTTCGCTTTACAGCAGGTTAACGATCGATACGTCTAAACTGGCTAACAGTTAAACGAACTTTAGTGAGCGCTAAAGGTGACTTGGGTCAACTCTTCGTGCTTGGTTAATTCTGGTTTTTCGTACATAGGATCCTCCATACTAATCACTTGAGGCCAGCCAGGTTAGCGTACCTCCCTTTGGACACGTGCCGCTTGTGTTACTGTTTACGTCGTGTCGGCATGGTGAAAAGTTACGCGATGCGTGCGTCGGAGTACTGGATATGTTGGCATTGTAAGGATGCCGACTGGCATTGTCAATGAGCGCGAGACCCGACTGGTCTGTTTCGGCTTGCTTATGCGCCGGGTATACGACGGCTCCAAACGGGCGCGCGTCCCAGTACGGTGCGCGCTATACCTGTGAAGGCCATGGCTACGTCTAGAAGAAAATAGATGGGCAACAGTGACAGGCGCAGCCAAAGAGCCCGTGGCGCGCGCACGCGGAACAGGGCCGCCGCTACCTGTAAGAACGGTGTTCCCACCGCCAGCGCAAGCAGACGCCGCAGCGTAGACATGCGCTTTCCCGCAAACTTGCCAACCAGGACCACAGACGCAACAGCCGTCAGCGCCAAGCGGTCGGCATAGCCCAGGGAAAACAGGGCTAGTTCCAGCCGCAGGTGCCACAGTAGCCGGCGGTGGCGCAACGCGCTCAGCATCTGGCGCTGCGCCACATCCTGAAAGCCACCGGCCCAGCGCTGATGTTGGCGCCAGTACCCGGCGAGTGTGTCGGGCGCCGCGTGATAACTGACCGCGTCGGGTGCAAAACGGAGCTCCCAGCTGGCCTGCGCCAAGCGCAGCGTCAGATCGCTGTCTTCGAGGAGCGCTCCGGCGCGGAAACGGCCGACCTGCTGCAGCGCGCGACGGCGGTAAAGGCAATTCGAGCCAAGAATGGCGGGGGCAAGATGTAGCCGATCCTTGGCCTGCTGAGTGATTAACTGGTGTACCAGGTTTTCGAAGGCCGCGTAAGAAGCAGTAGGGCTCGCCAGCGGGTTGGACTGCGCCCGGCGACCGGAAACGGCCGCGACCTCTGGAGGCTGAGCGGCTGCCACCAGCCGTTGCAGTGCGTCTGGCGACGGACGCTCGTCCGCATCGAACACGACGATAAACTCGCCGTGGGAATAGCGCTCGAGCGCAACATTTAACGCCGCCGCCTTGCCCACGTTGCGGGGCAGTTGTAGCAAGCGCCAGTTTGATTTTTCTTTGACCACGCTCGCGCATATGTCTGCGCTGCCATCACCAGAGCCGTCGTCCACAAGTACGACGAGTAGGTGCGGCGGGGAATAGTCAAGGCGCAGCAAGGCGTCAAGCAGGGCCGGAAGTGCATGCGCTTCATCACGAAAGGGTACCAACAGGAGGACGGTTGGCGGCGCCGATGGGAGCCACGATTCCGGTTGCTGCCGGGAGAACAGCGCCACGATGGTGAACAGCCAGCGGCGCACCGTGACCACCAGCAGCAAGAGGGCCGGGATCCAGACGACGATGAACGGGAGTTTCGACAGACGTGCAGAGCCTGATAGAATCGATCGCCACCTCATTGGGCTTTTTTATCAGAGCGTGGACGGCACGCCAACGCGCCAGACGACGACTTCGTTCACTTTTATGTTGACACTCGAAGAAAAATTCCTGTGGCAATGCGCGCGATCGTGGCGAGAAGCGCGCTTGCCTCCAATCGGATTGGACTGGGACCGTGTGGTGACAATGGCCGTCAAGAATCGCATGGGGCCCTTGCTGCAGGTCGTCCTAGAAGAGACCGGCATTGAACAGCACCTGCCTCACGATGCGCTGCGCGCGCTACAGCGCGACGTGGCCCTGCAACAGTACCGGACGCAGCTATTCGGGCGCGAGCTACGACGTTTCCTGCGGTTGGCGGGCAGGCGCAGGCTGCCGGTCGTCGTAATCAAGGGCCTATGGTTATCTTCTAAGATCTATGGCCTGACACACATGCGACCTGGTGGCGACATTGATCTTCTGCTGCATCGGCGGGACGTACGGGCGTCGCTCAATATTCTGGACTACGAAATGGGCTACGGACGCTGGTGGCGACCGATACTGGACGACGCTTACTATGCGCGCCACCATCTTCACCAACAACGGTGCAATCGGGGAAGGGCCGTGTGGTTTGAGCCTCACTGGCGGCTGGACCACCCCTACACCTTCTTAACCATCGATTATGATGCCATGCTACAGCGTAGTCAGCCGGCAACATTGTTCGGCGAGCCGGTGCGCGAGTTGTCGCCGCCCGACCTGCTATTGAGCCTGGTCGTGCACCTGACCAAGCACGCCCTGTACCTGACGTCGATCCTCGAGCGGCGTGACCTGCCGCGCCTGATCGTGGCCGACGGCATGCTCATGTACTTCGCCGACGTAGCCGAAGTGTTGCAGCACTATGAGCAGACATTGAACTGGGATTGTGTCGTGGCGCGGGCACAAGAGGCGGGAGCCGGAGAGATGGTGGGCGCCGTTCTACGTGTGTGCCACCGGTGGCTGGCGGCCCCTATCCCGCAGCATGTGCTGAAGGCGCTGCCCGTGAAGGGCCCTGACGCGCTGACTCGGCGCCTGATGCAGGGCATGGTCGAGCACTTGCAAAGTGTTCACGAGGGTCAGCGGCCGAACAGACTGTGGTCGACTCTCTGGGGCTTCCAGGAATCACTCATTTTTCGCCCTATTCGCCTTCTGGACCTGGCGCGTTACTGTCTGCCAGATGCGGACTACCTAGAGCGTCGCTATGGGTCGTCGTCGGCAACCATGGCGATATGGCACCTGCTGCGGGCGGCCGGTCAGTACGGGCGTTTAGCCCTGGACACGGCATTTTATAGCTGGCGCCGGAAGAAACGTATTCAACACATGAATCCGCAAGAACTGGCGCTCTGTGACGCGCGCTATGATCCTCTTCTAAACGGTCGTGAATTGCCTGATGACCGGCCAGCCGGCGAGAAAGGCTCATGAATCCGGACAGTGCGCGGGCGCCCGTGAATCGGCTCACTTACGCGCTGACTAAAGTGGCGCGTCGTCTGGGAGGCGTCACGCCCGCCGCGCGCCAGGCAGCGTTTCTGGTCGCAGCAGATGGCCTGGCAAATGTGTTCGACTACGGCTTTCACATTTATCTGGGCCGCAGTCTGGCGCCGCAGGCCTTCGCCACGGTGCAAACGCTCAACGCCGTGCTTCTGATCATCCTGACCGCGGCGGGCGTGTGGCAACCGGTCGTGGCGCGTCTGGTTGCTGCCGCCGGCGGAGAACAAAACGACACAGTGGCTGCCATCCTGCAGTACTTTCTGTTGCCGGCGTTGGCCGCGGGCGCACTGCTCACCGTCCTAATTTGCCTGGGGCGCGCGCCGATTGCAGCAGGGCTCAACGTGCCGGCAACGACGGTCGTCGCCGCCAGCGTCATCCTGCTGGTCGCCTTTGCCCGGCCGGTCGTTGCCGGCGTTCTGCAAGGCCAGCACCGCTTTGTCGAGTTTGGCCTGGCGCGCACGGCGTTCTCTATTGGGCGCCTGTTACTGGCCCTGCTGTTCGTCGGTGCGCTGGGCGGCGGCGCATTGGCGGCGCTGGTCACCTTTCCTCTGGCGGGCGCGGCGTCACTGTTCCTTGGTCTCATTTTCCTGAGGGACATCGTCACCAGAAAAGCCCCGCCTTTGCCCGGTGCGGCGCGACGGTTAGGGTGGCACATTTCGGCCGGCGCGCTACTGGCCTACCTGTCGTATATGGCTCTGATAAACCTGGATCTGGTCTGGGTGAACCGGCTCTTTGCGGCGGATGTAGCGGCAAGCTACGCTTCAGCCGTGCTCTTACGCCGGGCGCTGGCGTTGCTGCCGGGTGTCATCGTCGTCTTAGTTTATCCGCGCGTGGCCCAGCTGGCAGCGCGGGGCGACTCGCTGGACACGCTGCTCATCAAGGCCATGCTGGCCATTGGCGTCCCTTCGCTGGTTGCCAGCGCGCTCTACTTTGTGCTGCCGCGGCCTATCATTTCCCTCACCTTTGGCCCGCAATATGTCACAGCAGCGCCTCTGTTGGGCTGGTTGGGCCTGGCCATGACCGGCTATGCCTTCACGGCGCTGTGGATGAACGTGTACCTGGCAACGCGCCCCGCCGCGTTTACCGCGCTGCTGGCGGGCACGGCGCTGGCGCAGGTGGCGCTGTACAATTGGCTGAGCGGCACGGTGACTCAAATCCTGAGCGTCTTCCTGGCGACGGGCTGGTTCCTGGCAATTGCGGGCCTGCTGCTTTATGTGGCCCGGCTGCGCCCGGCGCTGGCGAAGTCGACAGATCAATAGAACATGATGCCATAATGTCCTCTTTCGAATTATTCTCAGCCCAGGGAGACAGGCTGGAAGATTTCTGGGGCCGGCGTGAATGTGGCCCCCGGTTCCAGCGCTCCTTGCACCTTTTCGGTTGGCCAGTCGAGGTGAGTAGCAACCGGGCAGAGTCGCTACAGGCTGTGGATGTTTCGATCCCGCTCTTTTCGTCGGCGTCCGCTCTCGAAGCAACACCGCTACGTGTGCACATTGTCGCCCGCGACATGCCGGTCGACCCTGGGCCAGTTCCCGATGATCTTTTCACACGTATCCAGTACAGCGGGCACGGCAACTGGCTGTCCCTGCACCTCGACGCCTGGGGGTTTGCACATGTGGCCCTGGACGAGGGACGAGCGCTGGTGGTTGTTGCGCCATCGCTGGCAGCCAACGCGGAGGCCCTCAGCCGTTTCGTGCTCAATACTCTGTTTCTCAATCTGCTAGAAAACCGCGGATTCAGTCTGATACACGCTACAAGCGTCGTCGCCCATGATCGCGTGTTGCTGCTTGTAGGCGACCACAACAGCGGCAAGTCTACGACGGCCCTGCGGCTGGCGCTGCGTGGCTACGAGTTTGTGGCGGATAGCATGGTCTTCCTTGCGCCTCACAGTGAAGCGCTGCAACTGCTGGGGTTTCCCGTGGGGAGGGCAAAGGTGCGCGGCGATATGGTGCAGGCGTTCCCAGATCTGGCGCCACTGTTTGAACGGCAGATCACGCGCGATGAAGTTAAGTTTGGCCTGGACCTGCGCCGCGTCCCGGCCGTCACCGTTCGCCAAGAGGCCATCGATGCACCATCTGTGATTGACCTCTTCATCGTGCGGCGTCACAGCGGCGGGGATTCAAAGGTAACGCCCGCATCGCGGGAAGAAGCGTACGAGGAGCTGTTCCACAATAGCGCGTATTGGCACGAGGCTGCGTTTTGGCGGCGACATCAGGAGCAACTACGGCGGCTGTTACACTCGGCGCGTTGTCGCCATCTGGCGCTGGGCAGTAATATCGAGGGCTTACTAGAAGCCGTTGGCCATTGACGCGCGTTTCTGCCGCGGTTAAAGTTGCCCCACAGTTGAACAAACCCACGCGCGGGCCGGTTGCCACGGCATTGTGCTACCGGCAGCGTACAGGAGCAACGACTTGTCCAGTTCCAACCGCCCACCAAACGTCAACGGCGCCGGCGGCCCTGATCGCATCAGGTCCTCAGGCCATGCTCACGATGTAGCTATCCTCGGCGGCGGCGTGGCCGGGCTGGCAAGTGGTCTGGAGCTGGCGCGGCGTGGCTGGCGCGTGACGGTCCTGGAGCGAGGGAGCGAAGTAGGCGGCCTGGCGCGGACCATCGAGCACGGCGACTTTCGCTTTGATATCGGCGGGCACCGTTTTCACAGCCACAATGCGCGCGTGCTGCGTTGGGTCCAGGCGCTGCTGGGTGACGACTTGCTGCGCGTCGAACGCCGCAGTCACATCTATTTACAGGACCGTTACGTCAGCTACCCGCTGCAGTTTCCGGGCGCCTTGCGCATCTTTAGCCCGCGGCAATTGTTGCGGGTTCTGAGCAGCTACGCAGCAGCGCGCTGGCGACAAAGGTGGTCAGGGAGCGATGCCAGGTCATTTGAATCATGGGTCGTTCAGCGTTTCGGGCGCGAGCTGTTCGAGATTTATTTCCGTCCCTACACAGAAAAGGTCTGGGGAATTCCCTGCAGCGAGCTGTCGGCCGATTGGGCCGCGCAGCGCATCACGGTCCCCAACCTGGCGCAGACCGTTCGCCGCACGCTGGCGCCTGGCCGGCGCCCGCCGCCGACGCTGATTTCAAGCTTCTACTACCCGCGCTACGGCTTTGGTATGATCCCGGCGCGCATCGCGCAGGCACTGCAGGAAGCGGGCGGTCGCCTGCTGACGGGCGCCACGGTCACCGGCATACAGCCGCACGAGGGCGCGTACACCATTACTTATCAGACTGAAGACGGCGAGCGTGACCTTCGCGCCGGGCAGGTCATCTCCACGCTACCGCTGGACGTGTTGCTGCGCGCATTGCCCCCGGATCCTGTTGCGCCGGCCGGCGCCGGTCTGGACTACCGTGATCTGATTTGCGTCTTTCTGGCGATTGATCAACCACAGGTAAGCCGCGATCATTGGACCTACTTTCCGCAGCGCGAGTTGACATTTGGCCGCACGCACGAACCGGGAAATTGGAGTGCGGCCATGACGCCAGCCGGAATGACCTCACTAGTTGCCGAAATCTTCACGGCGCGCAATGAAGAAATATGGCAGTGGGCAGACGACACAATTGCCAAACAAACGATAAGTCAGTTGGCGACGATGAGACGCCTCTCCCCTGCCCGCGTGGTCGATAGCCGCGTGTTACGCGTGAAAAATGCTTATCCCCTTTACCGCATTGGCTACGAGGCGAAGTTGCAGCAGGCGCGAAGCTACCTGGCGCAATTCCCAGGTCTGCACCTGGCGGGGCGCACGGGCGCCTTCCGCTATCTGAACAGCGACGGCGTGCTAGAAGACGTGCTGGCGCTGGTTGACTGGTTGGCGGGAAACGCGCCACGGCGCAGCGACGTGTACGAACAATACGTCGTGCACTAGGCGAATCATGCACAGCGCGACCAGGGCGCCCTTCGTCTCCGTAATCATTCCCGTACACAACGGCGCCAGAACGTTGGGCGCCTGCCTGCAGGCGCTGAAGCAGACCGGCTACAAGGCGTGGGAGTTGATAGTGGTTGACGACAGTAGCGGCGATGGCTCTGGCGACATCGCCGCGGAACAAGGTTGCCGGGTCCTGACCAACAAAGGCGCGGCGCGGGGACCGGCATGGGCGCGCAACTGTGGGGCGCGGCGGGCGAAAGGAGACGTCCTGGTCTTTCTGGATGCCGACATTACCGTACGTCCGCACACGATTGCGCGACTTGTGCAGACACTGCAGAAAAAGCAGGCCGCGGCCTGCTTTGGCTCTTATGATGACGCGCCCGCAGCTGAAAACTTCCTTTCACAGTACAAGAACTTACTGCACCATTTTGTGCATCAGCGCGGACGGCGCGAGGCGACGACGTTCTGGGCAGGTTGTGGCGCGGTGCGCCGGGAGGCCTTCTGGGACGTGGGCGGCTTTTGCCAGGCCTACACAAGACCCAGCATCGAGGACATTGAGCTGGGGCAGCGGTTGCGCGCCCGCGGTTACAGCATCGTCCTCGCTCCGGAAATACAGGTGACCCATCTGAAACGTTGGGACGCGCCCGGCCTGCTACGCAGTGACATCTTTCGCCGTGCAATACCGTGGTCGCGTTTGCTCCTGCAGCGCGGTCAGCTACCCGATGACCTAAACTTGGCCTGGGGACAACGGGCCGGCGCAGCGGCTGCTTGGACGTTGCTCGCGGCCCTCTTCTGTCTGCCTCTTAGTCGCAGGGCGGTCCCGCTGGCGGGTCTTTCGCTTGCTGCCCTGCTGGCGCTAAATGCGGACTTCTACCGCTTTCTGGCCGAGCGGCGCGGTCTGGGCTTCTTGGCCCGCGCGCTTCCCTGGCACTGGTTCTATTTCATCTATAGCAGCGGCGCATTCGGAGCGGCCCTGCTGGGCGAAGCGATACCGGAGCCACTGCCCCGACGGCTCTCCCGCTCGTAGATTGGCCAGTGCACGCCTCCATCTGACAACCGGCGCGTAGGGCAATCGCCGGGCCCGCGTCATTCTGTCGACCAGAAACGTCACGTTTACCATGCTAACGTATAATTAAAGGGAACGAGCTGTAGGAAGCGAGCCGGCTCGGGCGGCAGCGGTCGACGCTTTGGTAAGGGAGGACTATCGTGAGGCAACGCCTTTTACAACTGTTTTGTTCAATCATACTATTAGGGCTGCTCCTAATTGCAGCAAATTCAAGCATAAGCGCGTCCGGCAGCAACGTCCAGGACGTAGGTCTTTGGATCTCGAATGGGCCGCGAGGCGGGCGCGCCCTGGCGCTGGAGGCATCGCCCAACTTTTCCGGCGACGGCGTGGCCTTCAGCGGCGAGTGGCTGACCAGCTTTCGCAGCACCGAGGCGGGTGTGGGCATCGTACGCTCCACCGACGCGGGTCAAACCTGGGCCGTATCGGATGCGGGCACAGGCGACGTCGATTATGCTTCGGCCGTGCACGACTTTGCTTTTTCACCGGCCTTCGCCGGCGATCAGACGGTCTTCGCCGCCACCTGGGGCGGTCTCTTTAGGTCCACGGACGGCGGCGTAAATTGGATCTGGCTGGAAGATGCCTACAGCGGGCCGCCGGGCGCTTACACGACGATCGCCGTGGCGCCGGACTTCGAGCAGAGTGGGCAGGTGTTGGCAGCCGATTTGGCCGGACTCCTGCGCAGTGACGACGAGGGCGAGCACTGGGAACGGCTTGACGACACAGGCGGCGCCGCGGACATTGTCTTTTCCCCTGATTACGCGGCGGAACAAATTGCTTTTGCCAGCGACGGAGCCACAATATATCGGACGACGGACGGCGCCGAGCATTGGACGCCCGTGATTACAGCGCCGGTCACGTCGCTTGCCGTGTCGCCGGCGTTCACTAGCGATCGCACCGTGTTCGGCAGCGGCGGAGCGTACGTTTATGTCTCAGACGACGCCGGCACAACGTGGATCAGCGACACGATTGCTGCAGAGGTCACAGGCATCAACGCACTGGCGATTTCCCCGCAATACGCCACCAACCGCACCCTTTTCGCCGGCGCGTCTAACGGCCTTTACTGGAGCCAGGATGGGGGCCAGACGTGGAACGCCATCGACGACTATGATAGCGTCGCCATTCGTTCGCTGGCCATTTCTCCGCAATGGCCACAACACGCCGTTCTGCTGGTCGGCACCGATGCGGGCGTCTACCGGCTGCTGACGGCGGATCCGGCACAGGGTACCGTCCGCCAGACAACGGAGGGTTTTGTGACATTGACGGCGTCCCCGCTCGATTGGTCGTCCGGCACCAACTTGCTGCTGACGGCTACTGGCAACCACGGCGTCTACGGATCGTTCGACGACGGTCAGACCTGGCAGCCCATGGGCCTGCAGGCCGGATTCGGCTACTACAACTTCTCTGACGTGGCCATATCGCCGGCCTATACGCAGGACGAAACGCTCTTTGCCGCCTGGCTGAGTGGCACGGGGATCGGCGGGACAGTATACCGTAGCACCGACGCCGGGCAGACGTGGCAGAGCGTATTTAGCACTGACTATGTGGGCGACGTGGCGTTTTCGCCGGCCTTCGACGTGGATCAAACCGTTTTTGCCACCAGTGGCGAACGCGGACTGGTGCGCTCTACGAACGGTGGCGACGACTGGGATGAGGTGGGATTGTGGCCCGATCCCCTCATGCGTGGCCTCGCTCAGTACATTGCATTGCCGCCCAACTTCCCCACCGACGAGACGTTGATCGTGGGCGGCAGCCAGGGCGTGTGGCGCTTGCCGCCGGGCGCGTTGACGTGGCAACCGGCGTCGTCGGGCCTAACGGCCGGTTATCTCGTCGGCTCGTTGGCCGTATCGCCGGACTACAGTAACGACGACACGTTGCTGGCAGTCGCCGCGTGGTCAGACGGCGGCGGGCAGCAGACGGGTGTCTTTCGCTCCGAAGACGGCGGCGTCAATTGGCAAGAAAGCAACGCGGGACTAGGACAGGTGATGCTCTTCGACGTGACCTTCTCGCCATGGTTCGCGCAAGACCAAACGGCCTACGCAAGCACAAGGCACGGTCAACTCTATCGCTCGGTCGATGGCGGGCAATCGTGGACCCTGTTGGGATCGGCGCCCGGCGCGTCTGTGTTCTATGACGTCTACGCCCGTCCCGACGGCCGGATCTATGTGGGCTCCGATAAAGGTGTGTGGCAATATGTGGAGGCCAGCCACACAAATTATCTGCCGTTGCTACACGGTGGATCCGTTGCGCCCTAGCTGCGCCTGTAGCACAATATCGCCTCCGCATCGCTTAGTAGGTCGAGGTGAGTGTATGGACAGGTCGCAGGTGCTAGCTCTTCTGCTACATGGCAATCAGCTTAAACGCACGGCGCGCACGGGCTGGGCGCAGCGTGGCGTGCCGTTGGGCGAGAACGTCGCCGCGCACACCTTTGGCGTGGCTTATACGACGCTGGTGCTAGCGCGCGTCGTCGACGAGGAAGTGGACCTTGGCAGAGCGCTGGCCATGGCGCTCTTGCACGACCTGCCGGAAGGGCTTACCGGCGACATTCCTAGCCCGGTCATGCGCTTTCTTTCACGAGATACAAAGAAGGAGATGGAACTTCAAGCGCTGGAGGAGATGGTAGGCGACACGTCGTTTGGCCAGTCGTTCACAGCCTGGTGGAAAGAGTTGGAAGCGGACAAAAGCGTCGAGGCCCGGCTGGTACACGACGCCGATAAAATCGACCTCCTCGTGCAGGCGCTGATATTTGAAGAGCAGAGCGGAAATCGTCATTTGGGCGAATTCTGGGAAGGACCCATTCGCTTTCACTTTGAACCGTCACGCCAGATCTACGCTGCGCTGTCAGAACGCCGCGCCGGTGGATCGCGTTAATTTGTCCTGGCTCACGCTTGCCGTATACTGGTACCGGTCTCATGAGTGAATTGCGTCGCATCGTACACGTCGAGAGCGGAGAAACGCTCGTGGAACGGGCCCGCTGGTGTGATACATTCACCAACAAGTTGCGCGGCTTCATGCTGCGCCGGGAGCTGGCGACTGGTGAGGGCCTGATTCTGGTAGAAAATCGCGAAAGCCGTCTCAACACGGCGATTCACATGCTCTTCGTGTTTTTCAGTCTTGGCGTTTTATGGGTCGACGATGGAGGCCGCGTCGTCGATTCGGTCGTCGCGCAGCCCTGGCGGCTTTCTTACACGCCCCAGGCGCCGGCCCGCTACGTCATAGAAGGCCACCCACAGATCATTGACCATGTCGCCATCGGCGACTACGTACGCTTCATCGAAATCAGCGGAGGATAAACATGCACAAAGAAGTCATTACCACCGAGAACGCGCCGGCTGCCGTCGGTCCCTATTCGCAAGCCATTGGCATCGGCGACTTACTCTACACGGCGGGACAGGTGCCGTTAGACAAAAATACAGGAAAACTGGTAGATGGGGACGTTCAGGAGCAAGCGCAACAAGCGTTAGAGAATCTCAAAGCCGTACTGGAAGCGGCAGGAAGTAGCCTAGACAATGTGGTAAAAACGACCGTATTTCTGCAGAATATGGATGACTACGCCGCCGTCAACGAAGTCTACGGGCGCTACTTTGACAAAAGTGCGCCGGCTCGCTCGGCCGTCGCCGTTGCCGCCCTACCGCTCGGCGCGCTAATAGAGATTGAAGCCGTCGCCGTGCGACAGTCGTAGCAGATTTAGTCCTCAGGACCTGCAAAGACGTAACCAAGGCCAGAGCGGGTTACGATGTAATCCCACTCCCCATCTTCCCCTTTCAGTTTCTGGCGCAGCCTGTAAACGGCCACGTAGAGGCGATCCTCGCTGGCCTTTTCCGCGGGCCAAATGCGCTCCAGGAGCCGTTCGGTGGGAATAGTGCGCCCGCGGTTAGTGACTAAGATATCCAGGAGCTTCCCTTCCGTGGGCGTTAGTGACACGCGCTCACCGTTCACAACGGCCTCCTGCGCCGAGAAATCAATCTGCAAGCGCTCGTCGATGCGCACCAGCGGATCCGATCGATAATCAAAATTGTCGACGCGGCGCAACACGCGCTGCACACGGGCGATCAGTTCGTTCACGTGGAACGGCTTAACGATGTAATCGTCCGCGTAGCGTTCCAGCCCTTCCACCACCTTGCGCTCCTGATCCACGGCGGTCAGAAATATGACAGGCAAATCGCTGGTTTCGCGAATGGACGCTGCCAGCTCAAAGCCGGTCATTTCCGGCATGTTGATATCTAACAGGGCCAGGTGAGGCATGCCGCGACGACGCATAATGGTGAGCGCCTCTTCGCCGGAGGAGGCGATGAGCACCTCATAGCCCGCCTGCTCCAGTACGACCTGAAGCAAGGTGCGCATGTTTTCGTTATCGTCGACTGCCAGTATTTGTTGAATTTCCATAGGCAAGTGGGGGCTCAGGAAAGGTTTATTGCAATAATCCTACCGTAGTGCTTTTAAAGCACCATTGCTATGTGTGCGCAACCGTTCCACAAATTCACTAAGCATCATGGCCGTTGCGCCCCACACCTTGTGCGAACCGATCTGGAAGTAAGGAACCTCCATAGAAATCCCCTGCCGTTCCCAGATCTCCTCGCGGCGTGTGTCTTCATAAAGGAGCTCAACCAATGGCGCCTCAATAATCTCGGCAACCTCCGAAGGTTGCGGCACGAACACCGGGGGTTGGGGATGCCAGCCGACAAAAGGAGTCACCTCGAAATCTGACGGCAAGATATATAGCGATCGTAGACATCCAAGTATCGTAACCGCCTCTGGTTCTATGCCAATTTCCTCATACGTTTCGCGCAATGCTGTTTCTCGCAACGACTCTCCATTTTCGCGCCGTCCTCCAGGCAAGGAGACCTGTCCGGCATGCGAAGCAAGATCGTCGCGACGCCTTGTCAGGACAAAGCGGAACTGATCCTCACGATGAAAGAGCAGTAGCAATACTGCCCCCTGGCGCGGCGCGCCGTCCTGCTCGCTGGGCCTAATGGTCGCCCGTGGCACAGGTTTCATTCGCGCTTGCGCCGCAACACTGTCAAACTGCGTCAGATTGAGGGCCTGACGGACCTCCTCCAAGAATGGATACACGAGTCTACTGCATTCGAAAGGTCAAGTAGATGCTAGCCGATCGTCCCCGGGCGTGGCTCAAAGCGGTACCCGACGCCTCGTTCGGAGACGATGTACTGGTGCTTGCCCTCTACCTCTTTTAGTTTAGCGCGCAGGCGATGAACGTAAACGTGAAGACGATCTTCGTACGTAATTTCTCGCGGCCACATGCGCCTGAGCAGGAAATCAGTTTCCACGGTTTCGCCACTGTTGCGCATCAAAATGTACAGGAGACGTGTTTCTGTGGGCGTCAGCGTTGACGTCACGCCGTCCTTAACCAACTTACGCGCTGGAAAATCAATCTCGAGCCGTCGATCAACCTTCAACGGCATTTGCGCCGTGTATGGAAAGTGGCCGACACGCTCTAGGACACGCCTGATACGCGCCACAAGCTCGCTGGGACTGAATGGCTTCACGACGTAATCTTCGGCGAACTGCTGGATAGCGTGCACGACCGTCTCTGCTTCGTCAACGGCCGTCAACATCATTATTGGCACATCACAGAACTGGTTCAGACGATCACAGAGATCAAATCCATCCATGCCCGGCGGCATGTGCAAATCCACAATTGCCAGCTGCGGCAGACCGCGCTCGGCAACCAACTTGAGCGCCTCTTCACCGGAAATCGCGGCCCACACAGAATAGCCCGCCTTTTTCAGCGTCGTTTCCAAGATTTGCAGCGCTTCTACACTATCATCGACAACAAGAATGCTCAACGCGTCTCCATTTTCAGGATCCTGCGTCATGTTATCTTCTACCGTGTCCAGAGTCATCGTGGTTTGTATCATCGCTTCCATATTTTATCACATCCGTTAAACTAAGGTAGCTATGACCATTGTATACTTGGCAATCCTATGGTGTCTGGGCATCGTGATCGTTTCCCTGACCGGCGATGCGCCTGGATTTGTCTGGATTGCCGGGGCTAGCATAAGTGCAGTCATTACCCTGCTCTTTCGCGACCGGCGCGGCGTGCGTATGACGGCGCTATGCCTGATGGTCTTCTTCGCCGGAGCCTGGCGCGCCAACGCGGCATTCATCAACGTTAACGTAAATGATCTTGCTAATTTCGGCAATGACCCGGAAGTCACAGTCACAGGGACTGTCGGCGAGCCGCCACGCGTGCGCGACGAGAGTGTGGACCTGACGGTATCTGTGCAGACCGTGCATAGCGCGGAGAGCGGGGGGCAACAGGTAGACGGAAAGATATTAGTAGAGGCGCCCCGTTTTCCCCTCCCGGCCTACGGCGACCGTATTCGCGTCACGGGAACGCTGGAGGATATCGAGAATTGGGGCGACTTTGATTATCGCCAGTATCTGGCGCGGCAAGGGATCCATCGCCAGATCAGGGGAGGGCGCGTCGTGCGGCTGGAAAGCGGGACCGGAAACGCCTTTTATCGGACGGTATACGCGTTGCGGGCGCGCGCGCAAGAGGTAGTCGAGACAACGGTGCCAGAACCGCAGAGTTCCCTGCTCAGCGGCATACTTTTGGGTGACGAGAGCGGCATGCCGCAAGCGTTGCGCGATGACTTTCGCGCCACGGGCATGACGCACATTATCGCCATTTCGGGGTTCAACATCGCCATTTTGGCCGGGGCGCTATTACGCGGCGGGCGGGGACTGTTGGGCTTGCGCCGGTCGGCGTGGGGCGCATTGGCAGGTGTCGCCGTCTACACGGTGCTCGTGGGCGCCGACGCTGCCGTGGTGCGCGCGGCAATTATGGGTAGCCTCTATATCTTCTCCAACCGCCTGCTGGGCCGGCCCACTTTCGCGCCCGCCGGCCTCTTCGTCGCCGCCTGGCTCATGACCCTGGCCAATCCGCACGTTCTCTGGGACGTCGGCTTCCAGCTCAGTTTCGCCGCCACGTTGGGCCTCATGTTGTTTGTGGAGCCAGTCAGCCGGCGCACGCGTGACTTCCTGGAACGCTACGTGCCCGGAGAGCGCCTGACGCGCCTCATGCCTCTGTTCACCGACGTGGTCATCGTCACCTTCGCCGCCCAGCTAATGTCCCTGCCCCTGCTGGCGTATCATTTCGGAGAGGTTTCGGTTGCCAGCGCGGTGGCCAATCTGTTGATCCTGCCGGCGCAACCGGGCGTCATGCTCTGGGGCGGCGCGGCGACCATCGCCGGTCTCGTCTCGCCCCTGCTGGGCCAGCCTTTAGCCTGGGTGGCCTGGCTGTTCCTGGCTTATACGACGACGCTGGTGGAAGCGCTGGCGCAGCTTCCTTTTGCCGTCGTGGACGTACAAATAGGCGTCACGACTGTGGCCTTCTTCTACGCCGTCCTGCTGGGAGGCACCTGGCTGGCGCGCCAGCCGCGGGAACGGCGTGTGGCGCTGCTGGCACAGGCCCGCGGGCGAGCGGCGCAGGGCGTACCCGCGCTGCTGTTCCTGTCGCTAACGCTGACCATATTCTGGCAGCGCACGCAGCCGGACGGCAACCTGCACGTCGCCTTTCTAGACGTGGGCCAGGGCGACGCCATCTTCATCCAGACGCCGAGCGGGCGCCAGATGCTGGTAGACGGCGGGCGCTTTCCTTCCGTGCTCAACGCGCAGCTGGGACAGCAGATGCCGTTCTGGGACAGACACCTGGATATTGTCGTTGCCACGCATCCGGACAATGACCACGTGCAGGGCCTGCCAGAGGTGTTCGACCGCTATCGCGTCGATTTGCTGCTGACCAACGGCGCGCAGGAAGGAGCGTCGAACGCCTTTGACGCGTTGTTGCAGGAGGCGCATGAGGATGGCGCGCGCCTGCAGGTTGCCGCCGTGGGCCAGCGCGTGGCCATCGACGACGGCGTGCAGCTGACGATTTTGCATCCCGGCGCGACGCGGCTGGAAACGGATAACGACAACTCGGTGTCCATGCACCTGACCTACGGCGATTTCAGCCTGCTGCTCACGGGCGACGCGGAGCTGGAAGGGGAGCGGACTATGGCGACGACGGGCCTCCCCTTACGTGCCCTGGTGTTTAAGGCCGGGCACCACGGCTCCCGCACGTCCAGCAATGCTTTCTTTCTTGAGGCAGTGCAGCCGGAGATCATGGTTGTCTCCGCCGGCGCGGACAACGACTTCGGTCACCCACACGAGGAAGTGCTGGAACGCGCCGCGGCTATCGGGGCCACGGTGCTACGCACGGATGAGCTGGGCACGATTGAGGTGGTGACGGATGGGGAAAGGATGTGGTGGGAGGCGGAGCGGTGAGGGGGGAGATATTCTTCGCGTAAGTCACAGGACAACCGGAGATAGACGCCATGAATAAAGCACTAGCCGAAATGTTTCACTACAACGCCTGGGCCAACGGAGCGCTCTTTAAAGCGTGCCGGTCGCTCAATGATGAGCAGTTGGACACGCACATCGCCGGGACCTCGGGAACGATTCGTGAACTGCTGCTGCATATTGTGGGGGCGCAACAGACAATGATTTTGCGCACGAAGGGCCGGCAGCATGAGGGAGAATTGACGCGGGATAGCGCCTGGCCCGGTTTTGACAAGCTGATCGAGCTGGCCGAGGCGACGAGTGAGGAGCTAATCGCCATCGCCGAGCAGCTAGACGATGAAGAGCAAGTGGATCTGCCTTACCTGGGAAAGACGTACCGCTATCCTAAGCGCTTTTTTCTTGTCCACGCCATGGAACATAGCGTCGAGCACAGGACGGAAGTGAAGCTGGCGCTGGCACAGATGGGAGTGGAGACACCGGATTTGGATGGGTGGCCCTATTCGATGGCTGCGGGCTATGGACAGGAAGTCTAAGTAGCGACGCGTGGCAGCAAGCGGGCGCCGGGGCTCGAAATCATTGCCCTTGCCTACCCTCGTCCTCTCTCCAAATCGGCAAGCAGTGCAACAGCAGTCGCCCGCAAATCCCGTTCACTCCCCTGCTCTTCCGCTGCCGCGACAACGTCGGGCGACAGAGCGGCGGCTGCCTGAGCGATTTCGTTGCCTACTACCTCTTCAAACCAATGTGAGTTTGCAATGTACGGGCTCTGTTGGGCGGCTGCGTACAGCTCCACGGCGCGCTCTATGTCGCCGGCGTCCAGCGAGAGGAGAGCCATAGCCGGGAGCTCAAAACGCATGGGATTGAGGGCAGCGCTTTCGAGGGTGATTTTCAGGGCTCGAACAATGGCCTGAATAGCCAGCTCCCGCTCGCCGCACTGCCGGTGGACGAAGGCCAGGCAGAAGAGGACGTCGGGTATCAAAGGCCGGTCGTCCACCTCCAGGAGGAGCGCTATGCTTTCTTCAAAGTTGTCTTTCGCCCGCTTCACATCTCCTTCCACTAACTCAATGCGACCGAGATTGAAAAGCGTGAAGGCGATGTACCATTTGTGATTGAGCGACCGGTATCTGGCGAGGTCGTTTTCAGATAAGCTCCGAGCTTCGTCATAGCGTCCCAGGTTGATCTTGGCGCGGGCGATGCCTACGTTGGCCGAGCCGGGCTCATGGGGCATGCCTAATTCTTTGTGAATGGCCCAACAGGCTTCAAAGGAGTCGATGGACGCCTGAAACTTTCCTCCAAACAAGAGATTGATGCCCAATATCAACAGCGGGTGGCGCAGGTCGGCGCGGGTGTCCAGATCGTGGAAGAGGGCCAAGCTCTTTCGCAAATATCGTTCCGACCTTTCGATGTCACCGGCGAAAAGAATATAGTGGCCCAGACTGCTGTACGACGTGGCGATTCCGCGCGGATCGTCGAGCTGCTGGCGGATGGTCAGGCACTCTTCCTGCAGCTCGACGGCCAAATCGGCATTTCCCAGCGTCTGGTGCTTGGCAGCCAAGGCATCCAGCGCCTCGGACACGCCCCAGGCATCGCCGATAGAGCGGTACAATGAAAGACTCTGCTCGTTGAGCGCCAGGGCATCCCCGCCAAGGGCCTGAATGCTGGCGACACGAGACAATTGTAAGAGTAGATGCGCTTCTTCTACATCGGTGTCTCTATCGCGTAAGGCGGGACTTTCCAGAAAGGACTGCGCCTGCTGTAATGCTTTTTCGGCAAGTTGGTACTCCGCGGATGTGAGATTGAAGTTGCTTTGCCAGGTCAGCAGTTTCACTAAGAGGCTCGCCTGATCCTCGTCGGTCTGCGATACCTCTGTTCGCATGAGCGTTTCAGCCGCCAGCCGGCACATTGCTTCCCCCTCCCGAATGCGGCCGTTCCAGCGATAGAAAAGACCCAGCGGAACCAGTGCCTGCGCCAGCTGAGGTTTCTGCCGCTGTTCAACCGCCCAATGCCAGGCGGCGATCGCGTTTTCGGCGTCTGCCTCAATCTCGGCCAACGCCTCTTGCTGACGCGCCCCTTTCAGATCCTCCTTACGCTCCTCAAGAAAAGCGCAGTAGTAGGCAGCGTGCCTCTGGCGAACGGCTGCTTCCCCGGTTGCCGTCTCTTGCAGTTTTAGGGCTGCGTACTGGTGCAGCAGTTCGTGCATGTCGTAGCGTCCATCGTGCGGGTTAGAGCGCAGCAGGGATTGATTGACCAGGCGGGCCAGCATTTTGAGAGACGCTCCCGTCACCGCCTTCGCGGCGCTTGCCGTGAATCCGCCACGAAAGACGGATAATTGGGCATATGTTTGTTTCTCGTTTTCGCTAAGCCGCTGCCAGGAGGCATCAAAGACTGCCCGCATACTGCGATGGCGCTGGGGGACGTTGCGCACGTCCGTTTCCAGAAAATCTAGATTGCGCCGCAGTTCAGCGGCGATTTCCGGTAGAGACAACAGGCCCGTCCACGTGGCAGCCATTTCGATGGCCAGCGGCATACCCTCCACCAGGCGGCAGATCTGGGCCAGATGGGGCAGGTCGGCAGGCGGAACTTTGAAGTCTGGTCGCCGGCGTCGAGCGCATTGTAAGAAAAGAACGGCCGCGGCATATTTACCACTCTCGAGCGCCGTCTCGTCCTGGGCGACGGGCAGGCCGTTTAACAAATACTGTTGCTCCTCGCGCAGATTCAATCGTTCGCGAGAGGTTGCCAACACCGTAACCTGTGGCGCCTGCTGCAATAGATCAGCGATGAAGCTTGCTCCGGCCAAGAGATGCTCAAAGTTGTCGAGCACGAGAAGCAGCGACTTCTGGCGAAAATAATCGAATAGCTGCTGTGCCGAGGACCGGCGGTCGCTTTGCAGCGGGTAGCCCACGGTGTCGGCGATAAGCGATAGCATCGCTTCAGGTTCGGTCACCGGCGTCAGCGAGACAAAATAGACGCCATGGCCAAAGCGCGATTTGGACAAGGCGGCGCGGGCGGCGGCGAGCGCCAGCCGCGTCTTGCCGATGCCGCCCGGGCCCACGATGGTGACCAGCCGCGTCGCCGGATCGTCTAAGAATGCAGCGACGCGTTCTAATTCATCTTCGCGGCCGATGAAAGGCGTGGGATCAGGCGGTAGGTTATGGGGCAGCTCGGGCGCCGGGCCGGGCTCGACGATTTGCGACCGTCGCGCTTTTCGTTCGGGCCAGGCGCCGCTCTTAATCTGTTCATAGAGCGCGGTCACCTCCGAAGATGGCTCCACGCCCAACTCAGCGTCCAGCGTGCCTTCGTAGACCTGGTACTGTCTTAGTGCGGCAGCTTGCTGTCCCGCGCGCGCATACAGTTGCATCAATGCTACCTGCGCCGGTTCATGTAAGGGATCGAGCGTAACGAGGCGACGGGCGTAGGCGATAGCGCGGTCAAACGCTTCTTCTGCGCTATAAAACTGAAGCAAACGCTTGAGGGCTCCTGCCAGAAGCTCGCGAAGTTCATTTGCCTGAAAAAACTGCCATTCGTCAAAGGCCGGCGCATCAGGCAACGTGAATCCGGCCATAAAATCATCTTGATAGAGCGACACTGCTTTGACAACCGGTTCAAGACAGTCAGCGCATATTTCTGAAGGGGGATGATCGTGCTGCCGGGAAACGGCGAGCAATTCCTCGAACTGCGCGACATCCAGATCTAGAGAAGCGTCGGGGTCCAGCGAGACGGTCTCCGCGTCGACGAGTAGCCATTCTTCCAGAGGCGTCTTATTGAGCGACCATAAGGTGCTGCGCAAACTGGCTCTGGCGCGGCGTTGGCTGGCCTCGGGCCAAAACAAGGTTGCCAGCGCATCGCGACTGTGCTTCTGTCCTGTCACCGCCAGATAGCAGTACAAGGCAACCGCTTTACGACGCTTGGCTTCGACCTGTCGCCCGCTAATCACGATTGTCGGAGGACCAAATAGGGTAACCGATAGCTGTGGTGCGGAATTGTCCTCGTTGGGGTGCATATGTTTTCGGCGACGTTAAGCCCGTCAAAGCTCCAGCTTACAACGCAAGTTCCACTCCTGATTATATGTCATGTGAACCGTACGCATAAATCCAACTATTTTCCCGTGACGCATTCTGTGACGCTCACGGTGACGGTGGTGTGACAACCCGGGCGTATCATGGGGAAAAATCAAGATAACAAGGAGTTTAAGCATGTCAGAATTAACAGTTACGTGGCCCGGACACAAGAACAGTTCGCCGGCAAGTAAAGAAGAAACGAAACCGGCGGTGACAGTGGCGAAGGCCGGTGAAAGCAAAGTGCTCAACGCCTTTGGCGACGAAATGACGGTGCTACTATCCGGCGCCGAGACGGACGGCAAGTTGGCAATGTGCCTCAGTGTCACCCCGCCGGAGAGTGGCCCGCCTCCGCACTATCACCTCAGTGAAGATGAGTGGTTCTTTCCGATGGAGGGAGAGGTCGAGTTCCTCATCGACGGGGAATGGCAAGCGGTAGAGACGGGCGCGACGGTATACATTCCGCGCGGCACCGTCCACACCTTCCGCAACAGTGGTTCTGAGCCGTTGAAGATGCTGATACAGACGACGCCCGCCGGCTTCGAGACGTTCTTCGAACGCTGTGCGCAGGAGTTCGCCAAAGCCGGACCTCCCGACATGGCGCGCATTGTCGAAATCAGCGCGGAGCACGGCATCCATTACATCATGGATTAAAGGCAACCTTATTGGCAACGGTCGTTTTCCATCTCTCATCGACAAATGAAGGAGTAACGTAATGAAGCGCATTTTAATTCCAATGATCCTGCTTAGCATGTTGATTCTGAGCGCCTGTGGCGCCTCTGCGCCGGATAGTGGCGCAGCAGCCGCAGATGCCGCGGCGCCGGAACCTCACGAAATGACGATCACCGCGACGGCCGACGGCTGGGAAGCGCCCGAAGCGGCGCCGGCGGGCTGGACGCGCATCACGCTGAACAATGAAAGTGACGGCTTGCGGCAGGCCGCATTCTTGCGGCTGGAAGATGACAAGACCATGGATGATGTCTTCGCCGCCATTGAGGCAGGTATGGAAGAACCAAAGCCATGGATGGTGCCTTTAGGCGGCGTTTCCGGCGTCTTGCCCGGCAACAACGCCACGGTCTCGGTGAACTTGGTTGCGGGACAGTACATCGTGGTCGATCCCGTGTCCACGGAGGACGGCGTCCCAGGGATGGCCAAAGGCTACTTCACGCCGCTACTCGTCGAAGAAGGCGACGTGGCCAATTCGGCGCCGGCAGCCGATGTGGCGGTAGATCTTGTCGATTTCGGCTTCGAGGGGGATCTTGATTCGCTTTCTGCCGGCAGCCGCACGATCCAGGTCTCCAATAGCAGTTCACAGGAGGCTCACGAACTGGTCATCGTGAAGCTGGACGAAGGCGTAACCTTAGGTGACTTCCTTGGCGCCTTCTCGCCCGACGCGCCAGGCGGACCCCTTCCCGGCCAATTCATTGGGGGAACGGCCGCTTTTGTTGGCGAATCTGACAATTACCTAGAGGTCGATCTTGAAGAGGGAGCGACTTATGGCCTCATTTGCTTCCTCCCGTCGCCCGGCAATCAGGGTCAGCTCCACTTCATGCTAGGCATGGTGGGACAATTCACAGTGCAATAACAGTAGGGAAAAAAAAGGGAGCCCTATCGCGTGAAGCGGTAGGGCTCTTGTGCTTTCTTGCTGGCACATGCGCAAGCAGTGGAACCTACGATCAAACTTGTAGCTCCTTGAGCATTAAGACGCGCGACTTGTTGCGAGGCGTGAAATCGAAATCGCGCAGAAGCGCGTACATGGCCTCAAAATGCGCGCTACTACCGGCGTGCAGGTCGAGCGCCTCAAAGGGCGCGTCCTGATCCCTTAGTAGCGCACGAAGGAGGCTCAGAACGGGCATGCGCCGGTTCCAGTAGGATCGCCGTAGCAACAGGCTGACCACAGGCCACTTCGATCTGCCTCCTCTCCAGGCGCAACCAATTTCCTGCGAACCTTCATAGCAAGCCCAAAAGGCGCCGCCGGATGGCGGACCGTCATCCAGATCGGCGCGCACGACGCGCGCGGCCCAGGCATCTCCCTCGCGCCGCTCCAAGTCCGAATACCGCTTCCACAGTTTATGGCCTTCATGACGCGGCAAAGGACGCGTGTGGATGTCGGGTAAGACAGGTTGCTGTAATGCAGCGCTGTTCCTGGTGCGCAAAAAGCGGTGATGGTAGCTTCGATAATCCAGCGACTCATAAAGTCGCTGAGCAGGAACGTTGCCGTCGTCCAGGTGCAAGCCCACCCAGCGACGTCCCAGGCGGCGCACTTCCCGCTCCACGTGTTCCATGAGCGCCCGCCCAATTCCCTGACGCCGGTACGCCTTGTTGACGTTGACGTTGAAAACGAATCCACTCAGCCGGCGCATATGCAGGTAGGCACAGCCGGCAATCTCACCGTCGACGACTGCCTTATAGCCGCGGCCCGAGGTCAGGAGATAGAGCGGAAGAATGATATACCCGAGCGTGTGGGCAATAGGACCCTGGGTTGAACGGGTAAATTCCCTGTCAACCCCGGTCATATTGTCATACGCCATACGCGTTAGCGTAAAGACATCCCAGGCTCGGACCGGCTTAATCGAAAACTGTGGCGCGCTCACGACAACATTCTACTGTATTTTGCCAGAAATTCGGAGTGTCCCTAAGTGAACTAGGTTTCGCTATAGGACTATATGGCAGCCGCCTGGCAGCCGATTACCGTGTATAATCGTAGTGAGT